>JAUXAD010000006.1 GCA_030620045.1 archaeon | reverse complement strand
CCAATTTAAAAGTTAATCTTACTTTTATCCCAGAATCTAATGTTTTTTCAAATGAGTGAAATTCATCATTATATCTGTATATTTCAAAACCTTCAAAGGTAGCAATTTTTTCTTTCTCTTTTTTTGTTGTTCTTCTTGAATATTCTGAATCCTCTGCAAATTTGTTTATTTTTCCCATTTCACTAATTATATTTTTGGGATTGGTGAATAAATGATTTGATAATAATTCTATCTCATCATTGGTTATCATCCATTCAATATAATATTTATCTTCATTAAGTGCCTGTGTAGGTTTTGATACTTGATTTCCTTCTTCATCCGAGATTCTAATTCCCCCTTGAGAATTATGTAATTTTAAGATAATTCTATCTTTTACTAATTTTATTTTTATGTTCTTCTTTTTTTCTTTCATAAAATTTTAAAGAAAAATGAAACTTAAAAAGTTATCTATAAGTCCCGAAGAGGTAACACTACAGGAAAAGATAAACATTTAAATACCCTTATCAATCTACAAATAGATATGAAAAAGGAACAAATAAAAACAGGAACAATAATCGGACTTACAATTTTAATAGTCTTAATCAGTTGTATACTTTCTACAACAATAAATAGTTCTCAAGAAAATTATATTTTAAAAACTATTTTGAAAGCAGATGGAGATCTTAAGGAAGTTTCAGTAGATGGTCAAAAAGCAGAACAATATTATACTGAAGCAAGTTATTCTTATGAAAATGGAAATTATAATCTTGTTGAAAGTAATTGCAGGTTAGCAAGGGGACATTATTTAGAAGAAAGCCAAACATATAAAGGAATAAAGGCAGAGTTAAAAGCGAAAAAAATTGAAGATAATTTAATTTATATTTATATAGATTCTCTTGATGCCCTAATTGAAGTAACTAACAATATGTATGAAGCTTGTGAATATTTTGAAAGTGCTTCTAGATATTATAATATAGATAATTATGATATGGGTGGTAGTGCAATAGATGGAATGAATGAGAAAATAAGAGATCATGACAAAGCAGTTGAAAAATATAATAATCTTTTAGAAGAGTTTAGAGTTGAATTAGAAAAGAGAATCAAATAAAGAGTAATTTAAAATGGAAGAAGTAGATACAGAAAAATATATTGAAGCATTAGAACAGGAGAATCAAACTTTGAAGGGAAAGGACGTCCAAAACGTAGCAACTATGTCTGCTTACACATCAGCAAATAAAGATGGAAACCTTGTTCAATATCAAATTGAGAATCTTGATCTATTGGAAAAGCTTGAACATTTTTATAAAGGAGAGTATATTGGAACTCTACCAAATAAAGATAGGGATTGGATAATCCCAAAGGATAAAGATCAAATACCATTAAACGCATTCGGAGTAAGTGCATTAATGGAAATCATTTCTAAATATGTTGATAAAAATACTATCCTATCTGTTTATTCTGAAGTGCGTATATATGAAATTCTTGGAGATCTAGGAGATGAACTAAATCTATATATTCTATCAAACTATGAAAAAATGGGAATGGATAATAATTTTAAGAAAACAAAGTTTAGATTATTAGTTGTTACTACTCTCCACATGATTGAATCAACATATAGAAAAGCTATTGGTGGAAAGACAATAGAAGAAATAAATCAGTCTAAGATAGTTACTCAGTCTGATATTGTTGGAGGAAGATCCTTTTCTCCAGTTCAAACAAAAAAGGGATTTAACATACTTAATCCCAGAACTTGGAAAGGTTAAGAGTTTACAAAGATTTTTAAATATTGTTTCTTTACATAACTTTATGAAAAGAGAGGTTTTTTTCATTCTAGCATTGCTTCTAATTTTAATTCCAATTACTTCTGCTTCTTTCGGTTACAACAATCCAAACCTTCCGCATTTAGAAAAGATTGAAGAATACATAAATAAAAAAGGTGATGATGTAACAGGAACTTATAATTTTAATGGGGGATGGATGAATAATGGATTAAGTATAATTGGAGGAAATATTTTTGCTCAGGTCGGTTATTTTTATAATATAACTTCTTTGAATGTAACGAAACAGAATTTGACTATCTTAGAAGATGCTTATTTTAATGGAAAAGTAGGCATAGGCACAACATTCCCAGACACAGGTCTCCATGTCGGAACAGGCACAACATCTCATAGTTTATCAAGCACAAATGATACTTTTATTTCTGGAAGATTGGAAGTTGATGGCTTTTCATTCTTTGATGGTGGGTTGAATAGATTCATAGGTGCTGGAGGAGATAATTTAATACAATTTCATACAGGTTCAGTTACTGTTGGAGCTCTTGGTTATTTTGCGAATGATGGACTACATTTTAGTGCCAGAACAGGTGCTGGAAGGACAAATAATATTATTTTAATGACTGATTTACTTAATTTTGCAAAAGACCACGACCACACAGAGCAAATAAATCCTACATTTATTGTTCATTCAGTAACAAATCCAGATGATGATAATACAGAATGGTTGTCTATGTCTTATATTAATGAAACAGATTATGCAAGAATAGAAACAGGCAAAGGAGATATAAATTTAGTTCCTGCTTCTGGTCAAGTAAATATTTCAGGAAATCTAACTCTTGGACAAAAAATAACTTTTGCTTTAGGAGAAATTATCGACAACATAGTCGATGGTTGGATAACAATTACAGGAAATTTGAATATTACAGGAAACACAACAATTGAAGGGGATTTAAATGTTACAGGGTTAATAAATAATGACGCAATTTATTGTGAATCTTCTGATTTAAATGACCAAACTTTTGCAGTTGCAGGAGTCCGTTATAGAATTAATATTACGAATGTTGATGAAGGTAATGGAATTACTATGAGTACTGGAAATAATGGGACTAATATTACTATTGAAACTTCTGGAGTATATCATCTTGTTGCTCAACCTCAAGTTAAAGCAGGTGCTGGTTCTGCTGGTGATTTTCACATGTGGATTGAAAAAGATTCAGGTAGCGGTTTTGTTGATGTTTCTGATTCTAATATTGAATTAAAACTTTCCTCTTTGGAAGAGGATGTTATTGTGTTGGCTACTACATCAAAATTAAATCAAGGTGATGTTTTAAGGTTAGTTGCAAGTGTTTCAAATGATGGGATTTTATTACACGCCCAATCTCCAGCAGGAGAGCCTGTAATCCCTTCCATAATTTTTACTATGTATAGGGTAGGTAGTTGAAATGAAAATAATAATTATATTTTTAATCTTGGGGACTTTGTTATTAGGAATTATGGGAGCAGTTGGTTTAGGAATTATTGAAGTAGATTTTACAGAAAAAGTTTTAACAATATCAACAGCAAAAATATGTGAAGCAGAATTATTAAGTAGCATCATTAAAAAGAATTGTGATAAAGACACACCAGAAGAAATTGATATAAGTCAAAGCAATATTCTAATAACTAAAAATCCAAAGACAGGAACTATCAAAGTCCAAAGCAAATGAAAAAAATATTACTGATATTATTCATAGGAATTTTTTTAATTAGTCTGGCTTCTGCGACAGAACAAGAAAAAAGTTGGGGAACTGTTAAAAAAGGAGATTGCATAATCTTAACCCAAACTTGTGATAATTGCTCTTATGTTAATATAACCTCAATTCAATTTCCAAACAAATCAAGTTACGCAATAAATGAAGAAACTATTATGAGTAAGACTGGAACAAAATATAATTATACTTTCTGTGAAACCGAAGAATTAGGACAATATCTTGTTACTGGACATGGAGATTTAGATGGACTTGATACTGGCTGGACTGCTGATTTCAAAGTTACTCCAACTGGATTTCTTCTTGAAACATCTGAATCAAATCTTTACATCGTCATTCTCATTGCAACATTCATCCTATTTTTATGTTTCCTCTACCCTGCAATAAAACTTCCTTATTCTAATAAAGTAAATCCAGATGGAAGTATAACAAGAATTTGCAAAGCAAAATATCTTAAATTACTTTCTATTTGGTTTGCTTATGGATTCCTCATGTGGTTTCTGCAAACACTTAACGGAATATCAAGCAGTTTTATAACATTAACATATTTATCAAATTTCATTACAAATATTTTCACATACTCACAATGGTTTTCAGTTGGAATTACTTTCCTAATACTAGCAATAATCTTTATAGAATTATGGAAGGATATAATTCTAAGCAAGACAATTAAAAGATATGGAAAAGCATTTTTAGATGGGAGGCTTAAATAAATAATGGTGGGTAAAATCAAAGAGAATGGAGGAGTGCCGTCAAGAATGGGAAAGAGATTTCATAAAGCAGTAGAACATATTATAGATGAAAAATTATTAAATGGAACAGCAAAAGAGAGAGTATCTATAGAAAAGATAACTAACTTAATTGTAAGATGTATTGTATGGCCAGAAATAGAAAAAAAAATAATTGAGGCCGATGAAGAGGAGGTAAAAAGATATGGTAAAGGGTAAGAAAGGAAAACTAAATTCACTAATGTTACTAGTGTTAATTTTCTTAGGATTTGTTGGAGTAATTATGATGGGAATTTTTGTATATGGTGCAAACCTTATAGATCAAACATTTTCAAGTATGGATATTGAAGTAGGAGATGTAAATTTCACAGAAGCCTATGACGATACATTAGGGGTAGGTATTAATGTTTTTTTAAATAGTGCAGATAATTACGGCCTTGCACTTCTTTTAGGAATGATTATATTAATGGTAATTACAGCTTATACATTCCAAGAAAAACAAAAAGCATGGATGGTCGCAGAATTAGTTATATTGATTGTCGCATTTATTTTTTCAGTTATGATTCAGAGAACTTATGATACAGTTATAAATTCAAGCACAACTTTATTAAATATTTATTCAATTGATTTGATTAGATCTTCAAAGTTTATTCTTAATCTTCACATAATCATTCCAGTAGTTTGGGCTTTCATAGTAATTCTTGTTTATGGTATATTTAGAAAAGAAAAAAGATTCACAGGGGAGGGTCTAGGATTTTAAATGAAAAAAATATTATTAATCTTACTTTGTATGATTTTATTAGTTGGAACAGTTAGTGCATTTGAATTTGATAACATTGAAAGATATAATGAAACTTCAAGAATATTTACAATTAAAAATTCAATTCTTGGTATTCCTTTCTTAGAGTTGGGAACTGTTGCTGAAATTCATTTAGATACTCCTGATGTTGTTCAGATTATTAGAGGGCAGGATAGAAAGGTTGCAGAATTTACAATTAACAATCATGGAAGTTATTCTAATGCCTTCAAGAAAATGGAATTTTATAATATTAAAAAAAACATGAAAGAGTTTGACAGGGATTTCACTTACAAATATAAAAAGAGTATTGGCTTTGAAACTATTGATGATTATGAAACCATCTGTGAGGATAAAGTTTCTCTTAATGGAACAAAATATAAAGACTGCCATCAGGAATTAACAGGAACTCATCAAAAAGAAATATTTGAATGGGTTGAGCTTGATACTTCTGAACTTCCAAAAGGAAAAATAACAGTAGGAATATTCACGGATGTTTATGCAGGAGATAAAGTTGAATGGATTCCAACGCTGTTCGGAGTAAGGATTGATGAATGGGCTGTGTGGTCAGAAAGTTTAAATGTTGATTTAGAACATTATTATAAATTAAATGAATCAAGTGGAGATGCTATTGATAGTATTGGAAATACTGATTTAACAGTTGCAGGAGCAGTTCAAAATGTGGGAGGAAAAATAGGGACTGCCTACGAGTTTGATGGGGATGATGAATTAGGAAATTTTACTATTAACTGGTCAGAAGATTATTCTTTTTGCATGTGGGCAAACACAACTACAACAGGATATGATAATTTGCTTTACTCTAAGGATAATGGAAATGAAGGAAGGTTTAGAATTTCATCAACTAATAAATTGCAATGGAGTTCAATAAGTGGACCTCAATTAGGGAATAATGGAACAGATATAAATGATGGAGATTATCATTTCCTTTGTGGTGTAAGAGATAATGATGTTGAATATCTATATCAAGATGGGGTGGAAATTCATAGATTAGCAACCACAGCTAATAGAGGAGTTCGAATTGTTACAATTGGTGGAGTTATTGATGAAACATGGGTTGGAAATATTGATGAAATCAGTATATATACCAGAAGTCTAACAGCAGAGGAAATTACGCAAAAATATAATGGAGGAAGTGGAATTACATGGACTGATGTTTTCATTCCAGAAGTAACATTAAATTCTCCAGCAAATGATGATGACTTTCTAAATCCAACAATAGAGTTTAACTGCACATCAGGGGATGCTCTTGCAATTATTAATGTGAGTTTATTAATTAATGGAACAATAGTGCAAACAAATTTTTCTGGAATAAATAATGCAGATTATCTTTTTACTGAAACAATAACAACAGGTGTAAGAAATTATAACTGGACTTGTAAGGCATTTAATAGTTTAAACCTATCCACTACTGCGGATGCAAGAAATTTTACATACTCAAATAATTTAGCAGTATCTTTAGTTTCCCCTATTGAAGCGTATAATTCAACATCTTCGAGCATTACTTTTAATGGAACTGCAAGTGATGATACTGCAATCATCAATGTAAGCTTGTATATCGATGGAATCTTAAATGAAACCAATTCCTCTGGAATAAATAATACAGATTATATCTTTACAAAAATAATAGTAGATGGTTCTCATAACTGGACTTATGGGGCTTGTGATGTTTATGGCTGTTTAAATGCAACGACAAGGAACATATCTATTGATACAACTGCACCAGTAATGAATATAATTTATCCAACAGCAACAGTGAATTATCATGTTATAAATACAAATCTAACTCTAAACTGGACTGCCTCAGATACTCACTTAGATTCCTGCTGGTATAATTACAATGGAACAAACATAAGTGTGACTTGTTCAGATAATACAACTCAGATAAATATTACAGATTCCTCAAACAGGAATGTAACTTTTTATGCAAATGATACTTTTGGAAATGAGGATAGTGATTATCAGGAATGGGATTATACTATATTTGAAAATAGTCAGGAATTTAATAATGAAACTCTTGAAGGGACTATAAATACATTTACAGCAAATGTAACAATAGGAGAATCAAATACAATTACAATAGCAAATTTCATTTATAATGGAACACCCCATATTGGATCTTTCTCTCAATCTGGAAATGATTCCATATTAACGATAGATCTCTTAGCTCCAAATGTAGATGCAGATATAAATTTAACATTTTTTTGGTCCTTAGTATTATCAGATAGCCAAATAATTAATCTAACTTCACATAATCAAACAGTAACGATTATAAGTTTAGATGATTGTTCAGTTAATACTGTTGTCTTATATAATTATACTATCGTAGATGAAGGAAATCAATCTCTGTTATCAAACCTGGCAAATATTACAAATACTACAGCAGAGTTAAGCATAAACCTTTTAGACCCAAGAAGACAAAATTATATTTTTAATTTTTCTCTTAAATATGAAAGAATAAACCCATTTGCAGTTTGTATAAATAAAGACCTTTTATCATTAACTTATGTAGTAGATTCTATTGTGAAATATGAAGCACTTGGTTATTCTATAGAATATTATAATATTCTAAATTCTACAATATCCAATTCAACAATTCCAGAAAACATAACTCTCTATGATCTTTCTTCAGCAGATGCCACTGAGTTCAAGATAACTTTTAAAGCAGAAGATTTTACATTTGTAGAAAATGCCCTTATTTATATTGATCGGCAGTATATAGCTGAAAATAATACCTTCAAAACAGTAGAGTTGCCAAAGACAGATTCTAATGGGCAAACAATTGGGCATTTTGTTAGGAATGATATAGTTTATAATATACGTGTAATTAAAGGTGGAGTGGTTTTAGGAAATTTCAAGAATATTATTGCTTTCTGTGAAGATTACGCAATAGGGGCTTGTCAAATAGTTTTAGAAGCAACTCCAGCAGATTTTGATTTTTTTGATTACGATGAACAATTAGGAATAATTTTTCAAACACTTCCAACCTATAATGAAAATACAAGTGCTATAAGTTTTGATTTTTCAACTGATGATGGAACTATAAAAACTGTTTTAATGGAAGTTACAAGAGATGATATTTTTGGAAATAGAAGCATTTGTAATAATACAATAACTTCTTCTAGTGGAACTTTGTCATGCAGTTTTGATCCAAACATTGATGATTCTACTCTTAGGGTTAGTATATTTGTAGACGACCAGCCAATAGTTCTTTCAAATGTAAAACTAGAAAGTTCTGTTTATGGAAATCTTGGATATGTTCTCTGGTTTTTCTTAACATTCCTTTTCCTTCTGCTTTTTGCACATTCAAAAACAGAAATTTTAATTGGTTTAAGCATAAGTTTTATAGGGGCAATTTCATTAGGAATTACAAGAGGAGATATAATTGGGCTTGGATCTGCTGGAATATGGGTATTAGTAATAGTGATCTTAGGAATATATAAATTAAATAAGGATAAACCGCAATGAAAAATGGTTAAATTTGAAGACATATTTGGAAACTTTGCATTTATCGGCTTGGTAGCCTTGGCATTAATAAGTGTTATATTTATCGTTCAGGGGAACAATGATGCTTCACAACCTCTAAGTGATAATGAATTAGTTGGTGATACTTATGGAAATTTAAGTGACACTATAGGTTCTCTTGAAGGAACAGGTTCAACTCAATATGGACTTTTCTCTAAAGAAAAGCCTACTCCTGGATTTGGAGCTATTGTTATGTTTACAATAGTTTCAGTAGGCAAAACTTTCGGAAATGTAATATTCACTATATTTACCTTTTTAATTAAAATTCCGTTGATAGTGCTTGGGATAGAACAAACTATAGTCGCAATGATAATGTCCTTTTTAACTATCAGTGTTATTATAGCATTATGGGTTGTTTATAAATTCGGAGGATAAAATATGGTATGTTCAGCATTCACAAATATAAATAGCATTGGGGATTTGTTAGTTTGGCCTACTGGTTGCAATTATTATATTTACTTAATAGTCTTCGCTGTAGTTTTTGTTGTATTATTTCTTATTCTTTACAATAGACAGAAAGAACAAGAGGTAGTAGCTGATCCAATTAGTAGCCTTGGTGTCAGCTCAATAGCAGTTATTTTCCTAGCTTTAACTGGAACATTAATAAAGAACAGTGCTAATATCCCCATGGTCCAGCAGGATATATTCTTGTATACTTTTGCAGTAGGAATCATCTTTATTTTAATCTGGTTTTTCAAGAGATAATTGTAGGGAGAGGACTACTTCTAAAACGGGTTCTGTGAAATCTTCGGTTGATATTCTAAAATAGATAGATATATAATATATATACTACATCACCACAAAGTATATAAAGAACATATATCTATTATATATATGGAAACAAAACAAATAAAGGGATTAAAAAAACAACTTGACGAGATGAATATAGATGAGATTGTGAGAGGAGAGGTTAAGGAGTTCGGAACTTCTGCTCACTTAAACATCTCAAGAAAACATATCGGAAAGAAAACAATCACTTTAATATTAAAGAAATAAATTAAGAAGCCCCGAAGGGCTTCACTTCCCACCTTGTAAAATGAAAAGCAATAATATAATACAAAAGCACTATAAAAACATTTCTTACCATACTGCGAAGTGCTGTCCTTACTGCAAAAGTAAAGAGATAGTTAAGTATGGATATAGGTTTAATCACACAAAGAAAAAGCAAAGATGGAAATGTAAGGAGTGTTCTAAATTGTGGGTTGTTGATGATGGCTTTAAGAAAATAAAGAAATCAAGGGAACTAATAACTGCTTCTTTAAATTTGTATATGAGTGGATTAAGTTTAAGAAAAGTTGCTAATCACATAAACTAATTCTCACAGGAAAAAAAATCTTACAGAAGTATCCTTTATTGGATAAGAAGATATGCCAAAATATTAAAGCCATTTGTTAATGGATTTGATTTAAAACTTTCAAGAGTTTATCATACTGACGAAATCTTTGTTAAGTGTAATGGAAAACAAAACTATTTTTGGAATACATTAGACAAAGGAACAAGAATGTTAATAGCAACTCATTACAGCGAGAGAAGAGATAGTCAAAGTGCTAAAATGCTTTTCTTAAAAATAAAACAAAAGCCAGAGAAATTATTTACAGATGGGCTTCAAGGATATAAAAAAGCATACAGGAAAGTTTGGGGAGCAAGAAACAGAAAAATTGATAGCCAAACTTACATCCGATTAAAAGCAGATAAGGATAAAAGAAATAACATAGCAGAGAGAATACAAGGAACAATCAGAGAGAGAATTAAAGTTATGAGAAGTTTCAAGAATAAAGAAAGTGCTGAACTCATCCTTGACTTGTTTGTGATTTATTACAACTGCCTTCGTGTCCATCAAGGAATAAATAAAACACCTCTTGAACAAGCAGGAATAGATTTAAAACTTAATGATAATAAATGGCTTGATTTGATTTACAGGAGCAGGGGATTATGAGAAACGATAGGTTTAAGAAATCCCGTTCCGTTATAAATAAAATGGTTAATGAAAGAAAAACAGAAAATATCATAAGAGAAATCTTATATAAAAATAAGGGAAAATATGAGAATGAAACAGAGCAATCTGTGATTATAGAAGAACAAAAATCAGACAATCCACGAATAAATAAACTTCTTAAAAGTGCCTCAAAAAGAGGAGATGGAACAGGATATCCTGAATTTATAATTTCATTCCCAAACACAGATTTATTAATTGTTATTGAATGTAAAGCAGATGTAAGAAAACACAAGAGCAAGAATTTAGATAAATATGATGCTTATGCTGTTGATGGTGCTTTATTATATTCTTCTTATTTATCAAAAGAATTTAATGTTATTTCTATTGCTGTAAGTGGAGAAACAAAAAAAGAAATACAGATAGATACTTATTTACAAATTAAAGGAGAAAGAAAAGCAAAAGATTTGAAGATAAAAAAAATTTATGAATTTGAGGATTATTTTGATATTTTAAAAAAAGATGTTGGAAAAGAGAAAGCAGATTTTAAACAACTGATGGTATATTCAAAAACATTAAATCAAAAATTAAGAGATGATTTTGAATTTGAAGAAACTTATCGCCCCTTGATTATTAGTGGTATTTTACTGGCTCTTGAAGATGAGAGTTTTCGTTTAGCATATCTAAAAAAAGAGAAACCTCTTGAAATAGCGAATTTAATTATAAACACAATTAAAGAAAGATTAGAACACGACAATATTACAGGAATAAAGAAAAATACTATGATTCAAACATATAGTTTTATGGTTACAAATACAAAAATTATAAATGAAAAAAATAAAGATGGAACTCCTAACACACATCTTAAAGATTTAATTAAGGAAATTGATGACAATATTAAACCATTCTCACAAGATTATAGATTTCACGATATTCTTGGTTTGTTCTATAATGAATTTTTAAGATATGCAAATGGTGATGGGGGATTGGGAATTGTTTTAACTCCTAAACATATAAGAGAACTATTTGTAGAACTTGCAGAAGTGAATAAAGATAGTGTTGTTGTTGATAATTGCTGTGGAACAGCAGGATTTCTAATAAGTGCTATGAAGAAAATGGAAGATGAAGCAAAGGGAGATAAAACAAAAATAAAACATATTCATACAAAACAACTTTTCGGTATTGAAAATAATCCAAAAATGTTCTGTCTTGCTTGTTCAAATATGATGTTAAGGGGTGATGGAAAATCTAATATTCATCAGCAGGATTGTTTTCAGGTTAATGAAGAAAAAATAAAAACCTTTAAACCGACAATAGGTTTTCTTAATCCCCCTTACTCAAAAGGGAATGGGCATAAAGAATTAGTGTTTATTGAGAATTGTTTATCTTTTTTAGAGCCACACGGAACTTGCATAGCAATAATCCCCCAATCTTGTGCTATGAATACAAAGAAAGGAAATTTAGCAGTTAAAAAAAGATTGCTTCAACATCACACATTAAAAGCAGTTATGAGTATGCCTAATACTTTATTTGAAGATAGCAATAAAAATGCTGTAACTTGTATTTTAGTTTTTGAAGCGTGGAAACCCCACACCAAAGATACTAAAACTTGGTTTGGATATTGGAAAAATGATGGATTTATCAAAGTTCGTCCTTATGGTAGAATAGATTATTATGGTGTTTTCAATAGCAAGATAAAAAAATTATGGTTAAATAGTTATTTCGCTAAAAAAGAAATTGCTGGATTTTCTGTATTAAAACATATTGAATTTGAAAACGAGTGGTTAGTTGAGCCATATATTAAAACAAAATTTGAAAACCTGAAAGATAGAGATTTTGAAAATACTTTAAAAGAATATTCAACTTTCTTATATTATAATAATTTATCTGATAATGCCTCAAAGGAAAGTTATAACAAAGAAAAATTAGATTTAAATTTTAGAAAATGGAAAAAGGTTAAACTTGGTTGGGATGAAGAAGAAAATCCTGATGGCTTGTTTATTGTTAAGGGTTCAAAAACAACAGACAAAAAGATTTTAGATAATGAAAATATAATAGGAGAAAGAAAATATCCTTATATAACAACACAATCAAGCAATAATGGAGCAAGGGATTTTTATGATATTTTCACAAATGAAGGAAATGTATTAACGATTGATAGTGCTGTTTTGGGCTTTTGTTCATATCAATCCCTAAACTTTACTGCTTCTGACCACGTGGAAAAATTAATCCCAAAATTTGATTTAAATGTTTATAGGGCTTTATTTTTAACAACTATAATTAATCTTGAACGATATAGATATTCTTATGGTAGGAAATTCAATCAAGATAGGATAAGAGAAACTATAATCAAACTGCCTTTTAAAAATAATGAGATAGATTGGGATTTTATTGATAATTATATGAAAGGATTATCTTATTCAAAATATTTAGAGATTAAATCTTAATTTTTTTATTCTCTTATCAACCGACAACTTCACAGAACCGATGAAAGAAAGATTTATAAATTATAAAGGAGTAATAAAATTATGACTGAAGAAAAATTTCCTAATTACTTTAAATGGGCTTACAAGCAATTGCCTTTTTGGATAATCTTTTCATTATACGCTATCTGGTCTCTCTATAGCGACTTTCTCACTTATGGGCCTTTATTTATTGCAGAAATTCTTGGTAATCTTGTGGCCACTTTCTTTTTGACTAGTCTACTCTTCTTACTTATGTATGGGATATGTAGACACACATGCAAAAAATTAGGTCACTTAAAATAAAGATCCCAGACAATTAAATCACTGCTTTCCAGAAGCAGTAAACTATAAGAACAAAAAACTGAAAATAAAAATAATTGAGGTAAGAGATTCTAATCTTTCCTCTTTTTTTTCATACAATTTTTTAAAAGGGCAATGATAAGGCATTGTTTGTAGATCATGTCTTTAGCTCTTTATTGTCTGGGATCATTTAAGTTTTGGATATATATATTATTCATAATCTCTTCGGAGAGAGAAAGCCCACAGGTTGTATAATTACCTGTTCACTGCTCTCGTAATTGGGGGTTTTGGGCTTTCTTAATTTTTCCAATTCATCATTATAATCTTTTAAATCTGCTCCATAGAGCCATTCTAACAAACTTTTTTATTAAAGTAATAATATAACTCATCACTTTTATATCGCTTATACTCACTTTTTTCTTTCTTTTCTTTATATCGGAGATTTCCCCCCATAAATAAAGGCAGAGCAAAGCTCTGCCCAAACAGACGGCTTCGCCGTCTGCAACCCCCCTAAAACAAGAACAAAATTATGTGAGCATATATAATCATATAGTAATGATTCAATGGCTTCAACTAAAGCAAAATGTGAGTGAAACGAACCAAGCTTCCCCTTTCTTTTGTTCAGGGCGTGGGATTATCCGATATTAATACAAAGTTAATCGTTGAAGAGGGCAGTTATTAAAATAATATTAAAAGGAGTATAACTATTCTTGTTCTTTATGCAATAGGGTAATTACTTTAAAATTACTTTAAAGAAAACCTAATTTGAAAATAAAGAGGAAGAGTCTTTTTAACAACAACAACAACAACAACAACAACAACAATAGTATAACTATAATAATAATAATAATAATAATAGTATCTGCATCCTACATAATATTTTCCTTCCTCATTTTAGAAATTATACCTATGCATAAAGAACAAGAATAGTTATACTATGAATATATTACTATAGATATGTCACTATTAATAAGTAATACTTCAAAACCAAAAGGTATTTAAAGGGGTTTTACTATTAAGTTATACTATGAAAATAAAAGAGTTTATACAAAGATTGTTTCCAAGACCAACTTACTTGGTTTTGGATAAGAGAGGTGTTTCAAGAATCCTCTCACAGATTGATTTTTTTAGGGAAGGCAAAACCTTCCTTTTTTCTTTTTTAAATATTAGAGGAGTAAAGGATGGTATGTAAATTATGTAACTTAGAACATAAGTCTATATGGCATTATGAAGATGAATATTTTGTAGTGTGTGATTGTAAAAAATGCAGGGTTCCAATGATTGTTCTAAAGCGTCACGATACAGAACTAACTCCTTATGAATCTCAAAGACTAATAGAATTATTAACTAAGTTTGCAGAACGGAAAAGAGTAAGCTTTGTAAGAAGATCAATACCTGACCATTGGCACATGCACATCAGAACTTCAAGGAGGATAGAATGAAAGTTAAAAGATTTTTTCAACAACTTGCAGATATATCAATGAGTGGAAAAACAAAAAAGATTGAATCCAATCTTAAATGTGGTGTAGAAGATTGTCAAAACAAAGCAAAATATGTAAAAGGTGATGGACTACTAACATTCTTTTTTGTTTGTGAAGAACACAAAAACGCAGAATTAGGAGAACCTATAGAACAAAATACCAAACTAAAAGGAGCGTAAAAAATAAAAATGCCAGAAGAAATTAAAGAAAAAATATATGAATTTTTAAATGAGAATGCAGGAAAGCGTTTCAATATGCAGGAACTAACAGATAAATCAAAAATTGCTTCTCGTGCCACAATTCTTAAATGGGTAGCAGTTTTAATTGCAGAGAAAGATAGAGATCCCCCCATTAATGTTGAAGATTACGGAAATGTTAAATTAATATGGGTAGAGAAAAAGCCAAAATGATAGAGGATGAATAAGAAGGAGAGTAAAAAATTAAGATGAGTCAAGCAAATGTATTCAATCTTTTAAAGAAAAAGAAAAGATGGATGACTGTAATAGAAGTTTCTGAAACCTTAAAAGTTAGGGATGCCAGTGATTCATTAAGAAGATTGTATAAACATAGAGAAATTTTAAGAAAAGGAATCAGAAAACATAACATTACTTATCAATATAAAATTAAATAAGATGAAAGATAAAGAAAAACAAATTTTAGAATTTTTAAGAAGGAATGGAAGAAGTTCAACTACAAGAATATCCGATGCTATAAGTTCTAATACTTGGATGACACAAAAGTATTTGGATAAATTAAAATCTGAAAATAAAGTTATTAAAGAAGAAGAGACAATTTCAACTTACTGGGATTTGGTGAAAAAGAATGAAATCTGAAAAAGAAATAGGAAAAATTTGCAAAGAGATCGTAAAAAAAACTAATGGATTTTCAGATATGGAAAAATGGGAGATAACCAAAAGATTATTTGAGGCATTTATAATAACTTGTAAAATTCAAGGAATAGATATATCTAAATTAGAAATAGAAAGAAGAAAAGTTTATGGAGATTTCAGTCTAAACGGAAAGCAAATTAAAATTATTGATTTAAAAAATGCCAAAGAATAAACATCTTAGAGAAATTGTAGAGAAGCTTCTTAAATCAAATAGAGAAGGATGTAGAAAAGATACTAAAAAACTTACATATCTTGTTATGAGACACTATACCAGAATATTTATTCCTTATGAAGATTTTAATAAGATTCCAAGTTTTGAATCTGTGGCAAGATGCAGAAGAGATATTATGAATAAAGAAGGAAAATTTAATGAGGATTTCCTTCCTGAAGAAGGAGTATCGTATGAAAAACCAGTGGAGGTTCAGAGATGAAAAAAGAAAATGAAATGGATGAAGAAACAATAGAATTTTTAGCAGGAAAAGAATTTAATTTAGATGAACAAATAAAAAGAGATGAAGAAAACTGCGTACCTGGTAGTTTAGCACATGATGAGAAGTTAAGAAAAGAGAGATTAGAAGAACTTAAAGATAGTGCTGTGGATGGGGGTTGTGTAAGTTCAAAATGAAAAAAGAAAATGATTTAAATTTTGAGTGCAAATATCTTAAAGACGAGTATTGCAGAAAAATAAAGCATCATATTCGGAGTGGTTATGCCAGAACTCTACATTGTAAAAATTGTAAATATTTTAAAAAACTTAAAAGAGGAGAGAAGACTAGAGGAGGAAGTGAGGAATAGATAAATGAAACTAACAAAAAAACAAGGAGATAAATTAAATGAGTGATGTAGTTATATTAGGTATAATCATCTTCACAGTTATTTTTATTGGATGGCTGATATGCAAAACATTTGGCGAGTAATAAATAATCTAAAATGGAAGTTATTAATAAAGAAGAATTAAAAAAATATAAAGAAATTATAGACAATGATTTTAAAAGATTGATTCAGTTGGAGAAATCCTGGATTAAAAATTTGTCACATAAAATAATGGAAACTTGTGGACATTTTACCCATAAAGATAGAAAAAAATTAAGAGATGAATTAATTAGATATTTAAACACTAAAACAAAAAGTAAAACAAAAAATAATTTGAAATGGCAGGGGTAAAAATAAAAATAAAACCATCTGAATTAAGAAAGAAATCAAGAGAAGAATTATTAAAGATAAAAAAACAATGTGAGTTCCACATTTCACAAGCACGATTAAAAAAGAATATTGGAAGAGGAATGGTAGGATTTAAGATAAAAGAAGAAAAGAAAAATATCGCAAGAATAAACACAATTTTAAATAAAAAAGCAGAAAATTTAAATTAGAATGGTTTACAAAAAAAACATTCCAAAGATCCTGAGTATGATTAAGGAAGGAGATAAAGTTTTAGACATTGGCGGATGGGCAGGGACATTAAACCGTGCAACTCATGTAATAGATATATTTCCTTACGAAACAAGAATCAAGAAGCACCAAATTAAGGAGACTAAAGAATATTATTCAAAAAAAACATGGATTCAAAGAGATGTCTGCGACAGAGAACCTCTGCCTTTCCCAGACAAATTTTTCGATTTTGTTTTCTGCTCTCATACTCTTGAGGATATAAGATGTCCGATTTGGCTGTGTTCTGAAATAAATAGGATTGCGAAGAAAGGATATTTAGAATTTCCCTCGCCAAAATACGAATTATCAAGGGGTGTGGAAGGATTTGAAGGTAGAAAATATGTTGGAAATGCACATCATCGTTGGGTTATTTTTATTGAAGGGAATAAGATAAAATTTCTTATGAAACATCACTTTCTAAATGGTTATTCAAGATTTTCAGTTCCACGTAGGCATTACAAAAAAATGTTACCAAAAGACAAGATAAATTTCCTCTTCTTTAAAGAAAACTTCAAATTTGAAGAGTTCGGTATCTGGGAGGAAAATCCATTGAAAGAATACTTTGAAAAGATAATAAGAGATTTTCATTGCAGAAGCTCATTGTTTTGGGACTTTGTTAATTTGCACAAGAAGTTAGTAAAGATAGGAGTGAAAATAAAACATAAATTAGGAACTAAAAATGCAAATTAAATTAACAACTTTAAACTTCCTTTGGGCTATAAGAAAATTTTTTATTATCTTTCTTATTTCTCTTTTCTCAAAATTTGAAGGAAGACCTAAAACAAATCAAAAAATAGAATGGAAAGTTACTGGTTTGTAAACTTTAATCAAAAGAATAAATTAATAAAGGAAGAATAACTTAAAAAAAAGATGGCTGAAGAAGAAGATATATTAGAAGATTTTTTAGATGACCTCAAAGCAGATACAGAAGAATTTATTAATCGTAGGATAAATCATATAAATTTCTCTAGGACTATTTTCTGGATTTGTGTAAAATCAAGGAAAAATGATTTTGTATATGCTTCTGAATTATCAGAATTTCTTAAATTAAGTCAAGCACGAGCCAATCAAATTTTAAATGACTTTGTAAGAGCAGAGTTATTAAAAAAAAGATTTCCAACAAGTAATTTAGTTGAATATTGGATAATCAAAAAAGATGAAAATATCCTTATTCTTAATTATTTTGAGAAGGCCAAAAAAGTTTTAGGAATTAAAGCAAAACTTATGATTAAACCAGAAGGAAAATGAAAATAAATAATAAGAAAAATTCTTAGTATGGCATTTAAGAAATGGTAAATTTTACAATAGAAGATGTGCAAAAAAGACCACCATTACAGATACAAGATAAACAAAATTACCACATCGGATATTATCAACTTAATAAAAAAATAATTAAAGAAAAAAATATTGCATACCAGAAACAACGAAAAAAGACAGACCCAAATTTTGCCTTAATCTGTAAATTAAGAAATTCATTAGCAAGGGCTTTTAAATACTTTTCAAAAAAAGGAAAAACAAAATCTACTTATGAGTATGGTATTAATTGGAAAGCAATCATAGAACATTTAAAACCTTTTCCGAAAGATATTGAAAATTATCACATAGATCATATAATCCCTCTTTGCTTTTTTGATTTCAATAATCCTCAAGAAATTAAATGGGCTTTTGCACCAGAGAATCACCAGTGGCTCACAATCAAACAAAATTTAGAGAAGGGAAATAGATTAATTATGCCTAATTATACTGAATCTTTGATTTAAATTTCATCATTTTTCATTTTATTGTCGTCGTTAACAAGAACTACATTGTTTACAAGCCTTTAAATATCATTATGAATTAATTTATTTATGATTTTCATAAAAGAGCTTAAAAAGGAGGTGAGATAATGGGATCATCGCAAAAAAGCATTAAGGAATTTGCACTTATAGGTTTCGTACTTTTAGCAGTTTTGTTTGGAATGCAAATAATGACGTTCATTTTTGGAAACCTCGGCCCAGAGAATTCTGGATTAACCGTTGATACTGAAGCTTACAATACAAGTCTTGAAATCCAAAACGATTCGTTACACGCTATAGGAGACTATGCTGGACAATCAGGAACTCAATTCACTACTCTTGGAATTGCTATAACATTAATATTGCTAGTTGCAGTATTCTTGTTCTTCTGGAAATCTTTCATGGGAAAAGGTAAAGGAGAAGGCGGACCAGGAAGCTTTAGCTGATAAGACTAAAGAATTTTAATTTATTATTTTTATTTTTTTTACCCTGATGTTTGCAGGGTTCATATTTACTTAATAAAATTTGGGAAAAAAACAATGAGAACATCACAAAAAAACATTTTAATAAAAAAGCTTAAAAAGGAGGTGAGATAATGGGAACATCGCAAAAAAGCATTAAGGAATTTGCACTTATAGGTTTCGTACTTTTAGCAGTTTTGTTTGGAATGCAAATAATGACATTCATTTTCGGAAGTCTTGGGGGAGCTGATTATCTTGATGATGTAACTCAATCTACTGTCAATGAAACAGGGGCATATATAAATGCTACTGGGTATACTTTATCACAAGCCTCTCAATCTAATTATTCAGGTGGGGCAAGTATAACTGCACTTTGGAACTCAACAAATGGAACTTCTATTGCTCTAGATAAAGCCACTGTTACTGATGCAGGTGTTATGACAAATGCAACTGCAATTGTATGGGGCAATGTAACTGTAAGTTATAGCACAAATCATAAAACAGAGGCAGAAATGGTTTCTGATAGCACAGCAAACGATTCGTTACACGCTATAGGAGACTATGCTGGACAATCTGGAACTCAATTCACTACTCTTGGAATTGCAATAACATTAATATTGCTAGTCGCAGTATTCTTGTTCTTCTGGAAATCTTTCATGGGTAAAGGTAAAGGAGAAAGTGGTGCAGGAAGCTTTGGCTAAGTAAAACATTTTTATTTTTTTTATTTTTATATTATTTTCAACACAAAAAAACAAAGAAAAAAAACAATGGAGTCTAAATCAAAATCAATATCTGAACTAGAAAAAGAAATAAAAGATGTTGAAAAAAAGAAAAAAGAAGAAGCAGAAGAAGTAAAAAGAAAAGAGCTTGAAGAGAAATTAAAAAGATTAAAAGCTAAACCTAAAATCAGCCCACGTGCAAAAATAAGACGTGGTCTTGGAAAAGGGGCAAGTGCTTTAGATAGAGCAAGTAAAGCATTCTGGGGATAAATTTTTATTAGATTTAGATCTAAATTCTAAAAGTTAAATTTATAAAGTATAAGTTCTTTTATTTATTCTATGGCAGGAATAAGTCTAGCAGATTTTGGAATTAATTTTAACATTGGGGATCTTGCAGATAAACTTCTTACAATAGGAATGATTGTGCTTATTGTTATAATCGTTGCAGGGATAGGTTTCTTCTTGATGCATATGAAGAAGAAGAAGAAAACTCCAACAATAAAAATAGGATGGTGGGAAGAAGTCCAAGGAAATCTTATCCCAACATCAATGGATAATGCTCAGGAAATTATAATATCTGGAACAAGATTAAAGGTTTTCTATATAAAATCAAAAGATATGTGGTTGCCTAGATTTTCAAAAGGACTTACAAAAGACCTTTTCTATGTTGCCATAACAACAAAAAGAGAACTCGTTAATTTCACATTAACAAGCATTGGAAAAGATATGGAAAAAGCTGGTTTAAAATATGATCATACAGATATGATTTGGGCTTCTGAAAATATAAGAGAATTTATTAAAAGAAATTATAGAGATAAAGCAACCCCTTGGTGGAAAGCTTATCAGGGAGTTATCACAACTGCTATTTATATAATTATATTAACTTTCTCTTTTGTAATAATCATTTACTTTATGAGGCAGATAGTTGGGGATATGAGTGGAGTTTTAAGTGGAATTGCAAACCTTTTAGACAAAATGGACTCATGTAATCCAAGAGGAAGTGGAATAACTCCTGCTGTCACATTCATACCTTTAATATTTGCTAAATTTAAAAGAAGAAAAAAATGAATAAAGAATTAATAGAAATAAAGTTTAAGAAATTAAGTGATGTAAGTAAGATAAGATACAATTTAGGAAATATAATATTTCTTCAAAAGAGAAATTCGTTAATTATAAAAATACTTGGATTAATAATTGTAGCATTTTTACTTTTTCTACCTTTTGAGATAAGATATAGTGGAGTTAATAGAATTTTAATGATGGCTGGTATAGGATCATTGATTGTAATTGTCGCATTTATTTTGTTCATTATTGAAGCTCTTAAATTAGGCAAACTTAATAAATCACTAGATGAATTTTTAAATAAGAACTCAAAAAAATGACTCCACTAGGAATAATCATAACAGCAATATGTATTCTTGTAGGTCTTGCAATAGGATGTTTTATTTTTAAACGTCTTCCAAATATTTTTAATAAAGATAAAAAAATAAAAGAAGTTATCAAAAACCCAGAGCTTCTCCTGGAAAAACTTAAATCCCATGGAAAAATTTATGATACGGGAAAAGAACTAGATCTTAGAGTTGGGAAAGATAATGAAACAGGCCAGGATGTAGTTATAGTGGAAGAAAAAGAAGTTAAGAGAGCAAGAGAAATTCAAAAAAAGATTGTTGAGAAATCTCAAACCAAAAAGAAAGAAACTAAAGATAAAAAGAAAGTAAAAAAAGATGATAAGAGAAATAACAAAAGGCATAAGAAAAAGGGAAAAGGAAATCAAAATATCTCTAAAAAAGGAAAATGAAATATTAAGGGATATGGGAAAATATCTTTTTCAATTAGCTAATGCCTCTTCAAATATGTTTTTTTATTATAGCAAAAAAATATCTTATTTAGAAAAACAAATTAAAAAGTTAAAGAAGAAAAAATGAATAAAAAACAAGCAAAAGAACTCCAAAAACTTCAATGGATGAAGGAGGAATTTATCAAGGAAAATAAAAGAATGTTAAAACTCATAGAAAATCAACAAGAGAAAGTAAATAAAATATTAAAGAAAAAGGGGGTAAGGAAGAAGCAAAATGGTAAAAAAAAATAATCCATGGCTTGATCATGTTAAAAAAGAAAAAGATAAACCTGAAAATAAAGGTAAACCTCTAAAAGAAATACTTAAATTAGCCAGTGAGAGCTACAAGAAAAAATAAGATGAAAATTGAATTAGGGAAAGAAGTAAGATGTAAAATAACTGGATTCAAAGGAATAGTTGTAGCAAGAACAGAATTTATTAATGGTTGTGTTCAATATAATGTTTCTCCAAAATGGGAAAAAGGAAAAAATCCTGCAGAACAAGAAGTTTCTATTGATGAAAGTAGTTTAGAACTTGTTGAAAAACCAAAGAAGAAAATTAAAAAAAATGAAACAGGTGGGAAGATGACTAGAGGTTTGAAATTTAGAGGGCATTAAAAATTAAGATGGAAATAATAAAATTAAGTAGTGGAGAAAAGGCAGATGAATTAAGAGATAAAATAATTAATTTGCTTAATGAATATTCAAATATTTTAACAGGTTATGAACTTGTGGGACTTATAGATACAATTAGGGAGGATTGCCATTCTTCAATTCAAGCAATGGATGAAGAGGGAGAGTAAAAAATGACTGAAAGCACATTTACAAAATTAATGAAAGAGAAGAATATCCCTCTTTGGATAGTAATAATTCTCCTTATAATTGCCTGGCTCTATGGATTCATCTGGAGAGGAATTTACACATAAATAACAGGCTCTCAGAACGATTCTAAGCAACTCTTTAAGTAAAGTTGATATATTACTTGGCTAACTCTTCCTTCAATTTCTCTCTATCAATATGCACATAAATTTGGGTGCTGGTTAATGAAGAATGCCTAAGAAAAATCTGAACTTTCCTAATATCCATACCTTTCTCATTTACTAAATAGGACGCATAGCTATGCCTTAATCTATGGGGGTGAACAGATGTTTCTGGGATCATAACTCTTTCTCCATCAAATCTTATTAATTTTGCCTTAACACCTGCTTCTCTTAATTTCTTCTGCCATGTAGTCGCCCCAGATTTAATACTTTTATGATTCACATAATTTTTTATAAAGATTGTTGAATTAATATCTAAATTCTTCTGAGACCTTATATATTTAGCAATTCTAACCATAAGCTTACTTGGAAGAAAAGCAATACCTTCTTTATCCCCTTTTCCTAAAACTCTGCATTCCCCTATCTTAGACATATCTTTTTTCCAGTCTTCCCAATTAAAAGAAATAACTTTGATCTTCAGCATTTCCCCAACCCTCAATGCACCATAATAACTGCATAAGAGCATAAGCTTTAATTTTTCTGTTTCTAAATGCTTTTCTAAAAGATTAATCTCTTCTAGTTTTAAAGGAATTATTTCTCTCTTCTTTGCCCTGCCTGTAATCTTTGGAAGTTCTACTTCTGATGCCTCTAACCTTTGATCTATTGTAAATCCCAATTCCTTATAATTAACCAAGATAAACTTTCTAAGATTAATAAGGAAACTTCTGGCCACAATATTTCTATGAGATTTATTTGCTAAAAACCTTGAAACTGTTTCCTGATCAAAAACATTATCCAAGAACTTATTAAAATAATAGAGGTATTCTTCTATAGTTCTTTCTTTCAAATTTTTATTTCTAAGCCAGGATTCAAAGCTATCTATAGAGATCTTCATGTCTTTTAAACCCCTTCTTTCTTTTACTTTTTCTTAATTTTCTTATCAAGATCAAGAGAACTAAAACCCCAATCGCAAAATAAATCCAGTGTTTTATTGCAAACCCCACAACAACAACAATGACCTTAAAAGATATAAGAAAGAAAAAAAAGATTGCAACTCCAATAATACCAGCTAATAGATACCAACTAAAATAGCTTTTATTCTTTTTCTCTTTATATTCTCCAATATGTGGTATAGGGGACATTTTATAAAAAACTCATCTGATGTTCTAAAATTTTAATAGGATCTGTTGGGATGACTCTTATTTCAAACTTAGGAGGGAGTATTCTTATAACTGATTCTTGTTCCTGCACATCCTCTACTTCTTCTATTTCTTCCTCTTCTAAATCCTCTAATAAAAGTTCCTTAAATTGTTTTGATATATCTTTATGAACTAAACAATCAAACCCATCTGGAAAATAAACTCTTTCAAGACTAGTAGTGAGTAGTTTTAAAGGGAAACTAGTAGTTTTCATACGCTTTTTAGGTGAACTAGTAAGTAATTCCTGCTCAGAAAGATCATCTATTAAAGCTTTACCAAGTCGGATCTTACGATAACAACCAGGACAGGTTATATAGTCTTCCTCCTCGGTATTTTTTCCCTTATAAGTCCAGGAATGATTGCATTTATAACATAACATTCGCATAAAATAATTAGGCAATCTCCATTTATAAACCTATTTAGTGAGTAGTAGGTAGTGAGTAGTAGGTAGTAGTGAGTAATTAGTTGAGTAAAGAAGTGAGAAAGCCCTAAGAGATAGCTGTTAGATCACAAAAAAATTAAGGCCCTATAATTAAATTTTCTGGGAGCAAAATTTTTAAGAGTGAATGCCTAATAATAATTAGAACAAAATTACCCTAAAGGTCAGGCAAAAGACTATCAATCTGGTCCTTATTCTTATTAGGGAAAGCCTTATCTTTCTTATCTTTGAAGAATTCAGTCATGGTTCTCTCTTCTCCTGCATCGTTAAGCATTGAGTTCATCATTGTAGCAACAGCACTATACTTCTTACCTTCAGCTAAACACATTATCTGTAAAGCCTCTTTAGTTAGTTTTCCTTCTATTAATATATTATATACTTTTTGGTTGAAATCTAATGTTGGTTCAATCCCTTCAATATCTAAAGACAAACTCCTCTTCCTGTTCTTTATTTCAATATATCTCTTTTCTTGTTTAGGAGTCATAGGCCCAAAATAAAGATAACCTGCAAATGTTGTAAATCTATGATACCTAAACTTTGCATGAGGATCTTTTTTCAATCTATTACTTTCTTGTTGTTCAATTTTAATGTTAATTTTTGTATCCCATGGATCTGTAGTATGAATTGATACTTCTAAAGGCATAAGAAGAACTGCAATACCCCTTTCAATAATATGTATATGAAGGAAAATAAGTTCTCTTAAATCTCTATCCAAACTATAGAAGAAAGGAATAGCAGAACCAATAATGTTAAAATTATCTCTATAATTTGTAATTATTTTAATCATATCTTTCTGGCCTTTATTTTGGAAATCCCTTTTATATCCAGAGTTTATTGCTTCATCATCCCAACAAAAACTAAATTTATAATTTGCTAAAAGAGATATGATTTTATCTCTAGAATACTCCTGGTGTTTTTCTTGATTAAATCCTTCTTTCTTAAAAGAATTAAATATTTTAAAAAGTAGGCTTGATTTCCCATCACCACGATTTCCAGAAACACCAATATTTGCATCATATTTATTTAATTGTCTCTGTCTTATGCAAGTTGTTAATTCTTTAAGAGTCCAGACAATGCTTGATTTTGAAACCATTATCCTTTACCAACCATTCTTCCCTTCATTGATTTTTTGTATGCATGTATATCAAATTCTTCTTTATCAGTAAAGATTAAATGGTTTTTATTTAATGGAATATTAATAGATGATTTTATTTCAAGAACTACCTCAAAAACCTTATCAAACTTTTCAGGAATTATTGTTAGTTCTTCTGATCTATTGATATTATTTTTTTTTACATAAACTAAGAGATGAAGAACCTTTTTTATCCCATTAAGTTTATCTTCATAACTTTTAAGATCTTCTTTAGTTTTTTCTTTTCTCATAGCAAATCTTGAGTTTTTACATATCCTTAATAATTCATCAACCAGTCTTTTCAATCCTGTATATCTGATAAGATCATTTGGAATTTGATAGTTTATAAGTTCTTCAATTATTGATTCAGAACCAAACTTAGCAATATCTTCATAGTAATCACATTTAGCAAGAGGAGTCATTATTTTAATTCTAGCAAAGTCTGACGCAACATTCCAATTTCCAGTCTCGGAAATAATTGCTTCTCCTGTAGAAGAATCTTTCTTTGGCATATTCTTTTAAAGATTATAACATTTTTAAATTTATTGATGTTTACAAAGATTTTTAAATATTCAATTCTAATAAAATTTATAAAAAAAGGTGAACATGGTAACCGTAACCCAACAAATAGCTCAAGTTGATTCTAAAGTTAGAATAGAAAGTGCAAGACTTCAAAATTTAGGTGATAGAATAAAGAAATTAGCAATTGGTGGATTCAGTAGAGAAGAGAGTGCAGAAAAAAATAGACTCCGAGATAGGATGGATATTGTCCGAAGAGAAATAAGAGAATTAGGAAGAGCAAAAGATAGAATAAGAAAAGGTTACACTTTTGCACAAGCGTATGAAATAGCACAGCTAAAAACATTGGCATCTGCTGAAAGGAAACAAGCTAAAAGAATTGCAGAAACATTAGCAAAAAGAGAAGCTAAGAAATTGGGTGGAGTTGCACTACATCAATATGGACAATTTACGAGAATGGGCCATTCTCCAACAGAATCTATGAGATTAACAAATTGGAGTATGCAGTATAAAATGTCGCCAAGTAAAGCAACGGCAACACGTATCCTAAGAGGAGAGAGAGTTGTTGGAAGACCTCCTATTGTTGCTAAACCAAAAGAATTATTTATTGAAAAAAGAGTTATAGAAACAATCAAAAGAAAAGGTAGAGAAATTCCAATAACAAAAACAGTTATTATTGACAAAAGAGGATTGATTGTTAGAGAGGCTACAGGAGAAGAAAGAGAACTTATTAGAGGAGTTGAGCAAAGAGTTAGAGTTCCAGAAAAATTAAAAAAAGCAGATATAATAAGATTAGAAAAAAAAGCAACAGAGTTAAGACAAAAAAGACTTAGAGGAAAAGCTGATATAAAAGGAGAATTAGAATTAGCTGGATTAACTATGGCAGGAGCTATTATTGGAGCAGGTTTGGCAATAACACAGTTGCCACAATTACCAGGGGCAGTAGTTCTCAGTGTTAAAAAATATGTTAGAGATCCTGCAAGTTTAAGAGAAATTCCAGAAGCAATAGCAAGAGGTGGAGCAGAATTTGGACAGTTATTAAGGATAAGTCCTACAGAAGCTCTTGTAAAAGTTGGAGCAGAAATACTTATAATGAAAGGACTTGGAAAAGCTTTAAAAGTTACAGGAGCATTAACTTCAAAAGTTGCTACAAAACTCACTTCTAAATTCAAAGGCGTGGCAAAACGAGCTATATCTATTCCTTCTTTACAAAAAGGAAAAACATTAACAATTAAAGTAAGCTCTGAATATGGTGTAGGAAGTATGCCTGAACAATTAAAATTTGCTGGAGAAAGAACAACTGCTGTATCTGCACAAGCTGATAGACTTGTTAAATTTCTAAAAACCAGAAAAATTATTAGAAAGCCAATTCCTGGTGAAGAAAAATTAACAAAAGCAACAAAAAAATTATTAAAAAAATTTGACAAAGGAACAATTACTCCAAAAGAATTAATCGATTTAGATACAATGGTAAAAATAGAAGCAAAAAAAGGGCTGTTAGAAAGATCTTTTTTTGCTGACCCAGAAGGAGTAGTAAGAAAACCATTTCTAAGATTAGGTGCAGAAAAAGAAGCAAGTTTATTAGATATTCTTGCAGGAGATGTTACATTTAAAACTACAAAGCCTCAAATATTAATTTTTGAAAAAGTTAAAGTTCAAGCTTTCCCTAAAACAAAAATATTTAACTCAATAAAAAAGAAATTGAAAATTGGAAAAACTTTAACACCAAAAGAAAGTGGAGCTTTAGTCAAATTTCAATTAAAAAAAACAGGAAAGTTCAAGCCAATAGGTTTTCAAACATCAGAAATGGAAATAACATTAGCACCTGGAGAAATAGTAAAAAAAGTAAAAACAGTTACTTCAAAAGTATTTAAAGAAACAATTGAAGAAATTCCTAAAAAAACTTCTAGTTTATTAAAAAAATCAGGAGCAGAAAAATTAACTTCTTCTGAATTGAAAAAATTAGGAAAATTAATTAGAAGTTCAAAAGACACTAATAAGTTATTAAAAAAAGCTAGTGAAAGGAAATTAACTTCTTCTGAATTAGAAAGATTAAAGAAAGCAACAATTAAAGATGTGAGTCTTGTAGAAAAGAGAGTTCCCATCGTTAGAGCAAAAGTTGTAAAAGCAAAACCAGCAACTAAAAAATTGTTGAAGAAAGCAGATAAAGGAACATTAACTGCTTCTGAATTAAAAAGATTGAGAAAAAATTTAAAAAAAGAAACAGGATTCAGTTCATCTATATCTGATTCAATGATTTCATCACCAAGACTTCCTCTTGGAAGAAAAGCTATTGCTATTGCAGTAAGACCAAAATCTAAAAGAAGACCTCCCAAGAAACCACCAAAAAGAGTTCCAAAGAGAATACCTAAAAAAGTTCCTAAAAGAAAACCCCCAAAAAAACCAGTAAGAGAAGTTTCTAGAAGACCTCCTATAAAAAAGCTTGTTAAACTTCCAAGAATACTTCCTAGAAAAAAAATCCCAAAAAAAATCCCTAGAAAAATAGTGAGAGTTCCAAAAAGAAAAATTCCAAAAAGAGTTCCTAAAAGAAAACCTCCAATTAGAAGACCTCCTAAAAAAGTTCCTAAAAGGAAAATCCCAAAAAGAATTCCAAAAAGAAGACCACCCAAAAAACCTCCAGAAGAAATTATTGAAAGAATTGTAGAAGATAGAATAGAAAAACCTCCTGTTAGACGGCTAGTGACACCTCCAAGAAAAAAGAAAGTAATAAAACCAAAAAAGAAACCAAAAAGACCACAAGCTTACGAAGTATGGGCCAGACCATTAAAGAAGAAAGGGCAAAAGAAACCAAAATTAATAAAAGTAAGTAAAGTTCCTCTATCAAAAACAAAAGCAAAAGATTTAAGGAATTTGATTACTGACCAATCTCTTGGAAGAACAGCGAGGATAAAACCAATTATGGGAAAACCTACCGCACCAAAATTAAAAGTTCCTAAAAGTTATTCAAGAAAAACCTCTAGAAAATTCAGAAGATATAAAGTTGTTAAAGGAAAAAGAATTCCTCTTCAAAAAGGAAGAGTTATAGAAAGGGGAAAATTTTTACTTGATACAATTCAAGAAAAGAAACAAATTACTTTAAAAAGAAGAATTGCACAACTTAGTAAACCGCCTAAGAAAAAACCAACAAGATCTAGAATGATGAAACATCAAACACCTCAAACAAAAAAGTTTAAAAGAGAAGTAATTAAAAAAGCACCTAAAGGAAAAAAGCCAACTAGATACAGATTTAAGGGAAGTCGCAGACTTGGGTTTAGAAATAACAAAGTTGTTGAAATAGTTAAGTTTAAGAAAAGACCATCTCCTAAAAGAAAATCTACAAAGAGAAAAAGACCTGTTAGAAGAGATAGAGGAATATTTGGATAATTATTTAAACGAACAATTTAAGGAAAAGATTGTAGTGTTACCTCTTCGGGACTTGTATTAAATTGAATAGTTATACACTATTTTATATAACATACTATGTTTTATAGAGTATAGGTGGTGATATAAATGAAAAAAATAAGTAAAAAAGCTGTTTTCTGGATAATGATTATTTCAATAGTTACTCTAATTATTCTTATTTTTACTGGTGTTGGTAATCCACAAATTACTTATGGATTACTTGTTGGTTTAGTAACAGGTTTTATAATGACAATTTTATCTTGGGTTACAAAATAATTTAATCAATCCTAACATTTTTAAAACCGATATTAGTCCTTGAATCATGGAACTTTTAATTTGGTTCGGAATTATTTTAATTGTTATCTTGTTGCTTTATCGCCATTTCAAAAAAATAACAACTATCCATATAGACAGCAGAGGATATGAAAGAGATGGCTATGATAAACTAATTCATAGAAAGGTTGCATATAATCAACTCTTTAATGGAAGTTATGCTGAAAGGTTTGGGAGTTATGATGTTCATCATATTGATAAAAACAAACTAAACAACCACCCAAGTAACCTTAAAATTCTAACAAGAGATGAGCATAAGAAAGAGCATGGATTTTAAGTCCCAAATTTTTCAGTTCAGTATTCTAATAATCCAAAGATTGTTGAGTTAAATTCATATTTGGATTTACTATTGTATCCCAAAAAACATTCCACCCAGCATAATTTTTTATTGTTTGGATTAAAGGTTTTTTAGATATTAAAATATCATTAATCAAATCTAAATCCTTTTGTTGTAGAATATGACTTACACATTTAATTACTTGATAACCTTCCAAACCTTCATCAACAGAAACATTTTTCATAGTATTTATTGTTAAATCCTGTCCATACCATTCTTTTTGAGGAACTGATTTATTAAACCTCTTTTGTTTTGGGTCATAAAATAAAAATTCTTCAGGTTTTTTATTTAACATTTTTTCAATGGCTTCTTTAGACATTCCAACTGGGAAGTGTGCTTTTTCAGAAAAAATATCCCCTGCAAAACAACAATATCCAAAAGAACCAGCAACATAGGAATGAGCTGTTAAAATTCTTGGATAATCAAAACAAGCAATCAAAGAACATTTATCCCCCACCTTAAAATTACTATTAATTGATTTTAAATAAGAAAAATTTGAAGTTTCTATTACACCTTTTAATTGATAACAACATATACCTAAGATTAATGATGATTTTAGTTCATATTTTATGAGTTTTGCGAAATCTTTAACATTATGTTTTGAAGAAAAGATAGGCATTAGTATTTGTCCGTCTTTTAATTTTTTTAATGCTTCTTTTTTCCTATTTTTCCAATCCTCTAAATTTGCTGTTTGAGGTATTGGATAAGGAACAATTTTTGTTTTAATTAAAAATTCAGAAAAATCTTCTTCTGCTTCTTCCCATTTTAGATTTTCCCATTGCTTATTATTTCTTTGTTTGTATGGAAGAAATATACGATTATTTTCTTCTGCGTGTTGTCTTGCTTTTTTCAAACCTTTAAATTCCCATTCTTCTTCTCTACTATCCCATCTTAAATGATGTGTTTGGAACTTAAATCCAAAACCAGATTTACCATAATTTTTTCTTTTTCTCTCGCAAGAATAAATGGTATTCGGAATAGATAATTTTCTATTAAAAAATTCTCCTTCATCTGTGATAATTCTTTTTAGAACAAGTTTTGATTTATCATCTACTAATTCAACTTTCACCTCTTTAATTTGCATTTGGTATAATCTCCATCATAATTTTGTTTGGTTCTTTGAGAAGATAGATTTTTTTTCTTGCATCATCTTTATTTGGTTGAACCTCTATCCAACCAGCGTTTCTTAATTCGCTCAAAAAAACATTTATAGTGCTTTTATCATCTATACTCAAAACTTTTGTTATCATTGGATATGTCATTTCCCCACCGCCATATTTTTTCCAAAGTCGTGATAATCTTTCTTGTACCCATTTTGGAATTGCTTTAGCCATACACTTACATTAGTGATTGGCTTATTTAAATGTTTTGGAAAATTTAGAAATGGAAACCTTTATAACGTTATATTAACGTTATATTAACGTTATGGGAAGATTAACTATAAACAAAAACGGACAAGCAACAATAACAATTCCTAAAGATGTAATAGAAGCGACTGGGTGGAAAAATGGAGATAAGGTTTATGTTGGAAAAAGTAAGGGTGAAGAAAATCTATTTATAGAAAAAGTTGAGGGTGGAGAATAATGAATTTTTGGAATGCTCACGATTTAGCAGTTGTAGATTTGAGAGAGAGAATAATTGATTTAACAGAAGAATTTGAAAAAAAATTTGGAAGGGATATACAAGATTATAATCTAAAACTTGAAAGATTTTTGAAGCAAAGATTAGGAAAACAATCAGATTTTATTTTTAAAAGCAGTATTTTAATGACTACTTCTGCCTTGAATGTAGTGGTTAATAATTAGTTCTTGTAGTGCCTATTTATATCTCACCGAAACATTTAAATAGATTAGTTATCTACTAATATAATAATAAGTAGTTAAATATAAAAGAACCCCGAAGGGTTCTCTATATCCCACGCTAATGAAATACAAAAATAATAAACAGAACAAGTATAAAAAATCTTTGGTTTGCCCTAATTGTCAATCTGAAAAGATAATCAAAAGAGGAAAAAGACAAACAGATAATAGAGGCATAATCCAAAGATACGGCTGTAAGGATTGCAATAAAAGATTTGTTGAAGATGATGGCTTCTGGAAAATGAAAAATGCACCAAAGAAAGTAACATTATGTTTAGATTTATTTTACAGAGGAATTTCAACAAGAAAAGTTCAAGAACACTTACAAACATTCTATCCCCATAATTCTTCGCACAAATCAATCTATAAATGGATTGTAAAATATTCTAAAATGATTTCAAAATTCACAGACAATCTTAAACTAAAAGTTGGAAATGAGATACAGGTTGATGAAATGGAATATAGAATTAATAAAAGACAGGCTTGGTTTATAGATAGTATTGATACTAAAACAAGATTTATGGTTTCTTCTGAATTTGTAAGAACAAGAAAGCAGGAAGAATTAAAGCAAGTAATAACAAAAGCAAAACAGAAAACAAAAAATCAAATAACTATTTGCACAACAGACGGACTTTTAGCATATTCTAAAGTTGTTAAATCTGTTTTTGGATACGACAAAAAAACACATTCTTTTAATGTATTTCATAACCAAGTAACTCAATTAAGAGGAGAGGGATTTAATCACAAAGTTGAAAGATTACACAGCAATATAAGAGCAAGAACAAAAACCTTTCGTGGTTTTGGCTCTCTTGATGGAGCAAATGCAATAATGAAAGGTTACGAAGTTTATTATAACTTCATTAGAAAACATCAAGCAATAAATAAATGCCCTTATGAATTAGCAACAGATATTAAACTTGGATTAAATAAATGGTTGGGGTTAATACAACTTTCAAAGGGAAATAATTAAAAAATGTCAAAATATAAAATAAATATGGATGAAAAGAAGTTTGTTTTAGGACAATACTTCACAAGAAAGGAGATAGTTGATAGAGTGATTAATCTTCTTTTGGAGTATAAGAATTATTATAAAAACATAGAAATTTTAGAGCCATCAGCAGGAACAAGAAATTTTATTGAAGGGTTAAAAAATAAAGGATTTACAAATATTCAAGAGTGTGAGATAGATGAAAATTTAACAGACAAACCTTATGATTTTTTCTTGTTTAATTTAGACAAGAAATTTGATTTAATTATAGGAAATCCACCTTTCACTAAATATAATGTTAAAGAGAGTTATTACAATAAGAAGAAATATCTTTCAAGTGTAGTAAGTCCAGCAAAATATCTAACTAAATCATTAATTAAAAAAGATAAAATTCAAATTGAAAATACTTTTATTCTTAAAGCAATAAAACACCTAAAAGATGAAAATTCAAGCATAGGTTTTGTTTTACCAATTTCTTTTTTTATAGAGAAGAAAAACAAAGAAATAAAAAAAGCAATTATGGAAAGATTTAATACAATTGTAATTTACCAAAACGATAAAAATATGGTTGAAGAACCTATTCCCTGTTGTTTTGCTATTTTTACAAACACAGAAAAGTTGAAAGATAGGATAATTCTTATTTATGAAGATGGGAAAAAAGTTAAAAGGGCTTTAAATAAAAATTCCTTATTAACATCAGAGTTAATACCTAAAACATATTTGTGTAAATTACAAATTTTAGAATCTTTAGAGGGAGAACCTTTGTCTGATTTCTTATCTGACAAGGTAATTTATTATCAAAGAGATTATAAAAAGAATAATATTTCAGGAGCAAACATTTTATCACATCAAAAGATACCAGAAGACAAAGAAATTAAAAATTATGTTCTTGCAGTTACGAGAGTTGGAAATTCAAGTGTTGGAAAAGCAGGGCTAATTAATATTAAAGAAGATATTTTGAATGATATGTTTTTTGTATTTGGATTTAAAGATGAGTTTAATAATAACAAAAAGATGAAAGAACTTATTTGTAAATTAATTAACGAGAATCAAGAATATTTTAAAAGCATAACTCAAAGAGTGGGTAGTAAATCAATAAAGAAAATGGATATATTTGATTTTAAAATTAAGGCGTAAGAACTTCAATTAAGGCATTTCTGTGATTATTTGAAGCGTGTGATAATGTCAAAATAATATCTTTTAATTCATCTGCTTTCAAAATTAATTCTCCATAACAACCACTCTCTAAAAACTCTTTTTCCTTAACTCCACCACCTTTATTTTTTATTTTTAACGATTTATAATTAAAAGGAACTAAAACATACATATGTGGGTGTGCA
>JAUXAD010000035.1 GCA_030620045.1 archaeon | reverse complement strand
AGCTAAACAAGTTCTTGCAGTGAGAAAGAGAAAAAATGGAGAATATTTAAGTTCAGTAAGAACTGGAGATAATTATAATTCAAGAGAAATAAATGGAGATTTAAGAGAATAATGGCAAAAGATAATCAAAATAAACCTGATATGAGGAGATATGATTCTTTGGGATTAGTTGAGCAATTATTGGAATCAGAAAAAGATCGAGGGTATACCTTAGGGGCTATGGAAGATTATGGGGAGAGATTATCAGAAGATGCGTTAAGAGAAGGTTATAATGAACAATTAAGATTAGATGAAAAAGGATCTGGATTAGAACTTACTATTAAGGCGCATTCAAAAAAATATAAAGCTAATCGTGAAAAAACTACCTTAGGCGAGTTTTGTAATATTTATTCTGTAGATGATTATATTAGAAGTTCACTTGTAGGTTATTCAAAGATGACAATTGGAGATATAGAGAAAAAGTATGAGTCTCTAACAGAAATAGCTAAAAGTAAATCTAATTTTACTAAAGAACAAAAAGAAGAAGCTAAAAAGGAACTCGAAAAATATAATCCAATTATGGCGAAAATAAAATTAGTTGAAGATAAGAGATTTGCGCAATTAAAAATAAGAGCTATTGACAGAACAAAACAAGATATGATTGAAGATGAATCAAAAGAAGAGGATTTAGAGAAAGCAGCTTAAGATTTTATTCAATTAATTCTTTCACAAGATGAGCCATTACTCTTAAGAATTCTTCTGTTTTTTCCTGCCAAGAATCTATTTCAACACCCTTTAAATCTTTGATTTCTCCATGAGAAATTTTTTTATGAAGTATAAGCAAATCTCTATACCAAAGAACATACTTCATTTTTAATCTTCCAGCATTAACAAAAGCTTCTTTTAAATCTACAGGAACATGTTCTGGAGATGCAGGAGGGATATTTGCAGCAATTAAAGCAGCATGAGCAGAATCAACCATTGCCCAATATAATCCTTCAATAGAATTTAATTCAGAAGCCTTGCTTCTTGAAAGATGTATGGGAGCTCTTTGAAGACAATTATAAATTGCTTCTGGTGTTGCTTTTATTTTTCCTTTTAATAATAAAAATTTTAATGGTTCAAAAAATCCTGCGAGGTCAATCATTGATTCACCATATCTCAAAATATTTATGATGACAGGATCACCCCTCATTAAATCCTCCCACCAGGTGCTTAATTTTATTGTATTGATATGAAGGCTTTTTTGATAAGGATTTTCCTTTGAGATTTTATTAAGTTCTTTTCTATACCATGCAATTAACTCAGAATCCCATTTTATTGAAACATCATCAAGAATAACAATTATATCAATATCAGAACCAGCGACTGAAGTTTGTTTTACTGTTGAACCAAAAAGAACAACTGATTTAATCATCTTGTTAAATTTTTTATAAACTTTTGTGGCAAAATCCATTGCAATTTCTGATTCTGATTTTAACTGTAATGTTGGAATATTTTTTTTGTTAATTTTAATTTTCTTTTTAGAAATCTTTTTCTCAGAAATTTCTTTCATACTCTTTTTTTCTTTCACCATCTTTTATTGATAACAATAATGATTTTATGTTTTTAAATTTATTTAATTATTCCATGGGTCTTCCACTCATTCTTCCGCCTTGTGCACCAGGTTTTTGTCCTCCAAGTTCTGCGGGTAATTGAGAAAAGCCAGCACCCAGTGTTTCATAATGTATTTGGGGGAGCCATTGTCCTGCCAGACCCCCATAATATCCTTGTTGAAGTCCCTGAGCTTGATACCAAGAAGGAGCCATTTGCATAGCATAAATTGGAGAACCAGTTGCTTCTAAAGTTTGCTGAAAAGGAGATGTCTTGAAATGTTGCCACCAATTTCCAGCTTCAATAATTTTTTTTACATCTTTTTCAGGAAGTTTCTCCATGATTTCTTTCATTGGGACATTTCCCATTCCCATTGGCAATTCAGTATGTTCAAAACCAAAATTATCTGATAGGTGGACATGCTTGACCAAATGTGCTACTTCCTCTGTTTCTTTAATAATATCTTCAGATTTATAGCCATATTTTCTGAGCATGTTTATATGTCCTACATCCCAAGTAACTCCGAGCAATTTTTCTGCTTGTTCTCTTGCTTCAGATTCAGACATGCCTTCTTTTACAGCTCTTTCGACAAATTTTTCTCTTGATTTCTCTACAATTTCTTTAAGTTCTTTTCCTGTGCTAAATGCTCCGCCAACAGGAGGATTTTCAACACTTATAATTGGAGCGTTACTTCCAAATTTTTTGTAAGAATTAAAAGCAACATCTCCAAATGTTTGTATTGTTTTTTCCTGGGCAAATTCATCTAAAGGCTTAAAAGTTTGTGGAGGAGATATCTTATTTAATGTTTCCAGACCTTCCTCAATGATTCCTTCTCTTAATAAAATGCTTCCTTTACTTCTGGGATCAAGTTCTATTTTCTTAATATTATTTTCTGTTCTTTCTCTTAATTCATCCAAGACTTTCTTTTCATCTCCTTTTGCACTTCTGTATGCTGTTTCATAGAGTTCTTTTAATTCTCTATAAGAATCATTGAGAAAAGCTGTTGCTGTATTAAAACCTGCTCTTGCTCTTTTTTCTTCTGATGTTAAATCTTTTCCAGCTTTTTTTTCTGCTTCAGATAAAGTTGCTAGTAATTGCGTGTTATGAAACAATTCACTACCTCTTTCTGCATTGTAAGATAAATGAGAAAGACCTGACATCCACGAATCTTCATTTATTTTGTCTAACTCTTTTTTAATATCTGGTTTCTCTCCTGTAAGATAACGTTTTCTTAATGGAATTGGGTGAATAGAGCCTGTGTCAGAATTAATGGCAAAAGCTTTTTCTGGCACTTCTTTTCCTTTTGGAATTATTGGTTGAGGGATAATTGCAGAAGAGTGAAATGTTACTGGAACATTTCCGTCTGGATTTACTTCATGACTTCTTTCAACTGCTAAAGTCATTTGCCTTTCAGCTGATTTTCTATCTGATTCAGAGAACCCTTCTTTTGTTATTCCAGATGCTTCTACTATAGGAGCATGTACAGAAATATCAACCCCGGTTAATTTAGCTAATCTTTTCACTTCTTTTAATTGATCAAATTCTTTTCCACCTGGAATTGATTCAAAAACATCTGGAGAAACCGCAGATATTTCCATTTGTTTTGCTCCTGCTGAAAGTTTTGAAGTTACTTCCTGAACAATATTTGCTGTTCTGGGATCTGTAGTTAACCCTAAACTTCCTGCTTCAATAGTATATCCTTTAAAGACATCTCCATAAGAAGGATTTAAAGAAGAGTATCCTCCTTGGTAAATATCACTAATAGTATAATCACCCTTTGCCATATTTTATAGTCGTAAAATTTATTTATTAAGTTATCTAAAATCTGAATTCTTTATATTTTTTATCTTCTTTTTCAAATGGAAGCCTTCTTTTTTCTTCAATAAATTCTGTGTTGACTATTTCTGGACTAATATTTATATTATCTTGAGGATTAAATCTTATCCCAGCCATAGGGTCTAATAATTCTTGTCTAGGCACATTCTCAGAAATTTCTGCTGGTCTTAGAGTTGGAGGTTCTACATTTGTTTGATATTTTATTTGTTCTCCTGCAGAATACTTTGGTTCATTTGAGGTTGTGGAATAATCTATCTGGTCATCATCAGAACTTGGGGAGACTGGAGTTGAGGCAACATCTTGCTCTAAGGGTATTTGCTGAGGAGTTTCAACTCTTTCTAAAGTAGGAGTACTTATATCTATAAATTCTTGAGTGGATGGCTGGATAAACTCACGAAATTCACTGTCATCAACTACTTCATTTGTTTCCTGTGATTCTGTTTCTTCAATTTCTTTTTCTAGTTCTGATTCTTCATCTTCAGAATCTTCCTCTTTATTTTTTGGCATAGTTTAGAGAAGGAGTAAAGATATATAAAATATTCTATTTATTTTTATAGAATGGCTTTAAGTATAACTTACCATACCATGGGCTTTTTTATAAACGTCAAATAAACTGAAGATAGTTTCTGTTGCAGTATCTGCTGCTAATGGTCTTAGATGTTCTTTTTCAATAAAATTATCTGGTTTTATTGATTTATCTTTTTTAGTTTTTTCTTTTGGCTTTTCTTTTTTTTCATAACTTCCGATTAAGGCTAAAAAAGGATTTGATTCATCTCCTGATTTTGCTTTTTCTTCTTTTGTTTTATCTTCTAAAAAAAAGTTTATGTCGTCTTGTAATTGTCCTAAACTTTCTGTTGTTGTATCTTCAATTAGTTCCAATACATCTCCAACATCTGATTTTTTAAGTTCTTCGTCTATTTTTTTAATTTCATCATCATTCAATGCATAAGCTCTGAATGTTACTTCTGCTCTTCCTCCAAAAACATAATGTGGTTGCTGGATAATTTTTCTAGGAATTCCTCTGAATGTAAAGTCAACTAAAATACAACTATGATAATTTCTTTTTAATGTTTTTAGGAAACTTTCTTTTGTGAATTCTGCTGGCAATTTGCCTGCAAGAGCAGAACTTTTTACATTTAATTTATCTTTTCCCAATAAAGTTAATTCTAAAAGAATTGTGTTGAATGTTTTTATTAATGCAGGGTTTCTTCCACTTTCAGTCATTTCAAGTTGTTGAGCTGCCCTTAAATATGGTTTTGCCCATCTTGAATAAAGTTCTAAACTGCTAGTTTGACTTCTTAAATACGTTCGTTCAATTTCATATCTCTTTTTCAATTCTTTTTCAGATTGTTCTACCCAAATATTAAACTCTTGTATTCTTGGTATTAAGATTCTTTTTACTCTTTCATTTAAATCAATATCACCAACATCTTTTATATTTTTAACAGCTAAAAAAGCGTCGATTAAAGTTTGGAAACCCATTTGTCCCATAGCCATGGCCTTTATACTAGAATTTCCTTTTAATACATCCACCTTATCCATCCAGAGTTGTTTTAATGCGAGAACAGCTGCTTCTTTTTTGTCTGATTTTAAGTCATCATAATTTTGCAATCTTATTCTAAATTCTTTCAAATCATAAACAATATTCAAAACACTCCGTAAAACAGTATTCACATCTCCCAAAATTTTAGTTGCTTGTTGCTGCATTATTGTTGCTCTTTGTCCAAGTTCTGCAAAATGTCCTGAACCTGGAGATGATACAAAAGAATCAATAAGTTTTTCTGGTGCAAGATTAAAATCATTCATTAAATCAAGAATAAAAAAATAAATTGGTTCTAAGGTTTCTGATGTGGAGTCGTAAGCTATAGTATGAGATGCTTCATTTCCTTCTTTTGCAAAGTATTTTGGATTAGTTTCGTCTGGAATGAGTGTTACTGCTTGAGGCTCAACGTCTTCTGCAGGAATTTTATCTGGAGAGCCATATTTTTTTAATAATTCTCTTCCATTTTTTGCATAAAGTTTAGGATTTATCTTTCCTATAATTTGTTGGATTGTTGCTACCATTTCATAAAGTAAAAGATTAGATGTTTAAAAAATGTTTCTAATCATTACAACTAAATTTAAAAATAGTATATACCTTTGTATTTTATGGGATTTTTAGGGTTTGGCAAGAAAGATAGAATTCTTGATTTAAGTGAGAGGTATAAAAAACAGCAAGAAGAAAAGGTTCAAATGGAAGGGGATAATCAAGAAGCGGATTCTCAAGAGTCTCCACCACAAGAAGGTTTAGGATTTCTTGGAAATTTGGCCTCTGGTTCTTCTTCTGATTCAGAAACACAATCTGGAGATTATGTTGATATTTCTGGAAATGTTGGAGAAAAGAAGAGAAGACTTGCAAAGAGATTTTTAGATTTGACTAGTAAAATTGAAGAATTATCAAATCAGATTTATCATTTACAACAGAGAATTGAAGTTCTTGAAAAGAAAAATGGAGTTGGGAGTTATTGAATAAATTTATTAATACTGTTTTCTAATTCTTTTTGAAAGAAGTGATTAGTCCCCTGTGTTATTGGAAATTTCTTCCTCAGATTCTCCTTCCCTTTGTGAGGGTTTGTCTGGGTCTGATGTTGTAACATGGCCGACAGGAATACTTCCATTTACCATAAATATGAGAAGAATTAAACATATATAAATCATTCGAATGGCTAAAAAAATAGAAGAAGAAAAGAAGAAAATAGATTTTAAATATAATCTTAAAGAGTATTGGGAAATCTTGAAACAGCATAAGGGAAAATTTTTGTTGCTTTTATTTATTACCCTTATAGTTGAAATATTGTTTCTTGTAGACAAACTTTTATTTAAGATTATTATTGATGATGGAACAGAATTTATTGCAGGAAATTTAGATAAACCTATTTTTGTTCAGACATTAATTATTATAGCAGGGGTTTTTATTGGGGTTTCATTGATAAAGGTTGTTGGGAAATGGTTTAATGTTCTTGTTCTTGCTGCGCTGAATACTAAACTTGTTTTAGAATTAAAGAAGAAATATTTTAATCATATTCTTGGATTGTCTCATAATTTTCATAGTACTCATAAAACTGGTTCGCTTATTTCAAGATTGATTCGTGGTGCTGGGGCGATAGAGAATCTGACAGACATTGCTGCGTTTAATTTTGCTCCGTTGATTTTTCAGTTAGTGATTGTTGGCTCTGCCTTGATTTATTTTAATGTTACTTCGGCTTTGGTTATTTTGGTTGTTGCTGTTACATTTATTTCATATAGTTATCTGATTCAACATTTACAGCAGAAGCATCGATTGAAGATGAATGAGGTTGAGGATAGGGAGAAAGGATTTGTTAGTGATATTTTTATGAATGTTGATTCGATTAAATACTTTGGAAAAGAGAATACCATTAAGAAGAGGTTTGGGTTTTTTTCTCGAAGGTCTCGATTTTTTGCGCTTCAATACTGGAAATACTTTAAATGGTTTGACTCTGGACAATTATTGATTCTTGCTCTTGGGACATTTTTCTTAGTTTATTTCCCGTTGATGCAGTTTCTTGATGGAGGAATGACTATTGGTACTTTGGTTTTTATTTATACTGTTTATAGTAATGTTGTAGGTCCGATGTTTGGTTTTGTTTGGGGTATGAGGGGATTTTACCGAGCAATGGCTGATTTGCAGGACTTGTTTGGTTATGGAAAAATTGAGAATGATGTTAAGGATAGAATTGGAGCAAAGAATTTG
>JAUXAD010000033.1 GCA_030620045.1 archaeon | reverse complement strand
CCAAGACCATCATCCTTCTTTCTTGGTAGAAGATGAATATGAGTATGATTTACACCTACACCTGCAATAACTTCTTCTACCCACTCTGTATCAAATGTCTTTCTTAAAACATTTGCTAAATAATAAACTTTCTCCATTAATTTTCTATAATCATCTGAATCCATATCCCAAACCCATCTAGAGTGTTTTTTTGGAATAATTAAAACATGCCCTATTGCATAAGGATTAATATCTAAAAATGCCATAAACTCAGTATCTTCCCAAATTTTATAACAAGGAATCTCTCCTTTTCCAATCTTACAAAAAACACAATCATTATTCATAAAAAGAATAAAAAAGAAATAGTTTAAAAATATATTCACTTCTTAAAGTTTAAGTTTCAAAGGAAAATAAAAATAAGAGGAGAAATTACTTATCTTTTTCTTTTTCTTCGAACAGCTTTTCTTTTAGCTTTTCTTCTAACAGGTCTCTTTTTTGGAGCCTTTGCTTTCTTCATAGCTACTTCAGCCTTTTTCAATTGCTTTTGAAGACTTCTTATTTTAATACCAAGCTGTTTTGGTGTTTTAGCTTTTGCCATTTTCCACCTCTCTTTTTAATTAAATAAAATAAGAAAACGAGATTTAAAAACTCTTCGGTAAAAAATTTCAATCACAAAATCAAAATACAAAATCACCGACGGTAATTATTTAATCCCAAACTCCTTCAAGATTTTATTAAAAACTTTGAAGAGTTCTTTATAATCGCACTTATAGCTTTTTAATTTTTTCCTGTACTTATCCAGATTACTTAAGAAATCCAAAACTTTCTCCTCATTAAAATCTTCAGTATATGTCCCAAATCCTGATTTTTTCAAAAACAAGGAATTTAAAACTTGCTCAAACTGTCCTTGCAATGGAACAGCTAAATAAGGTTTTTTCAAATATATTGCCTCACTCATAAGTGTAAATCCAGAATTTCCAATAATAGCTTTACACTTTCCCAAATCTTTTAAAAAATTATCTCTTGTTTTAAATTCTAAATTATCTTTTTTTTCATTAACATCATAACCATAAATAACAAACTTTTCATTAATTTTTCTTAACACTCTGAGATATCTAGGACTTTTATAATGAAAATAAACTAAAACTTTATTTTCCTTTTTATTTTTTAATTTTCTCACATCTTCTCTTATTATTGGGGGGACTATAATTGTATTTTCTTTAATTTTCTTCATATCTACAAAACTTGTAACAACAAAATATTTTGCACGCTTAACAATTACATTTACAACTCCTCTAGCAAGAATAAAATCTTGTTTATATTTATCAGGAACTTCAAATTCAAGATTCGTTAGCCTATGCTGATTATCAAAACTTATTAAAGGAATTTTATTCCAAAAAGCAAGTATTGGAACAATTGGTTCCATATCTGAAATACATAGTTCGGGTTTAAACTCTATTAATAATTTTTGAAATTTCTTCCATTTCCAAAGATTTCTTGGAAAATTCTTTAAATTATATTCTAAAGTTTTATATTTGTCTAAAATTCCTTTTTTTATTTTAAAATGCAAACCTCTAACTTTAAAAGTTTTAAATTTTCTTTTTAAAACTCTATATGCTTTACCATAAGTTAAAATAACAACTTTATGTCCTTTTTTTTCTAAATATTTTCCAAGAACCAAAGCTCTTGAACTATGGCCATAACCTTCTCCAGAAACTCCGTATAAGATTCTCATATAAATATTAATAAAAAATAATTTAAAAATTATTCTAATTTATCTTTTAATATTAGTTCTTTATAACCTACGAATATTTTATTAAACTATTATTTAACTCTTGTGCTAACTAATTTTCCTGCTTTTTCAAATTCAATTTCTTTATCAATTAATTTTTTTAGAACATCTCCAAGTTCAGAAATTTTCACCTTGATTTGTTTTGTTGTATCTCTATTCCTAATTGTAATATTATTATTTTTTGCAGAATCCTCGTCAATAGTTATACAATAAGGCGTCCCTATTTCATCATTCCTAGCGTATCTTCTTCCAATACTTCCTCCAGTATCATAAGCACAATGAAAATCTAATCTTAAGTTATCAAAAATCTTTCTAGCTAATTTCAAAAATTTTGGTTTGTTAATAATTGGAAACACAGCTGCTTTATATGGGGCTAACTTTGAAGGAAATTTTAGAACCACATTTCCTCTTTCTTTATCATAAGTATATGAATTTACTATAGCTGCTAAAAAAACTCTTTCCATACCAAAGGTAGGTTCTACAACTCTTGGAATAATCTTCTCTTCGGTTTTCTCATCAAAGATTGCCATTTTTTGTTTACTTTCTTTTTCATGTTGAGTTAAATCAAATTGCCCCCTATCTGCATTCCCTGCAACCTCTTTACTTCCAAAAGGATATAAATAATCAACATCAAAAGTAGCAGAAGAGTAATGACTTAGTTCATTTTTAGTATGTTCCCTAATTTTAATTTTATTCATATCCAAACCTAATTGCTTAAACCACATTATTTGCTCAGCTAACCAATAAGCATGCCACTCCCCTAATTTTTTTTCCTTTAACATTTTCCCAATTATAGTTATTTTCAATTCCTCTTTATTTTTTTCTTGAGTTTCTGCATCAAGTAAGTTTAATTTAACTCCCAAATGTTTTTTGTCAAGAATTTCGCACTTCTTTTCTTTTGGGTGAATGAAAAATTCAAATTCGCCAATATGAAATTCTCTAGAACGGAATAAAAAATCTCTTGGTGCTATTTCATTTCTAAAACATCTTCCAACTTGTGCAATTCCAAAAGGCAATTTTTGTCTAACTGTTTCCGCAACTAATTTAAAATTCATAAACATTGCTTGAGCTGTCTCACCCCTAAGATAAGCTTCCTCAGGATTTAAAGCACCAACTTTTGTCTTAAGCATTTGTTCAACAACCTGAGCATTATCCCAATCATACTCCCCACCACACTCACATTTAACTTTTTTCAAATTAGACCTATCTATTTTACTTGATTTTTTACATTTTTTGCAAATAACTAAAAAATCATTAACATTAAAACTTTCAATATGCCCAGAAGCCTCCCAAGTCCGCGGATGCGAAATCACTGACGCCTCAATTCCTTCCATATCATCCCGACTCTCAACAAACCAATTCCACCAATCTTTTTTTATATTATTAAATAATTCAATTCCAAGAGGACCAAAATCCCAGAAACCGGCAAAACCCCCATAAATATCACTGCTTCTAAAAACAAAACCTTTTCTTTTGCAAAAAGCCGCAAGTTCTTCTATGTTATTAATTTCATTATCTAACTTCTCAATTTTTTCAATTCGTGATTTCTTTTCTTTCTCTTTATTCATTTTTTCAATTATTCCTTCAGCTTTTTTCTTAGCATCTTTTTTTACTTTCCCAAGATAAGCAATTGTTTTTGTTTTTACTTTCCCATCAACTCTCTTATTCTCATTAAGATAATAATAATCATTTCCATGAATTGTTTTTTTAACAACAAACGCCATTATAAATTAGGCACTACAAAGTATTTAAAGATTTCGGGCTTATCTTTTTTTCTTCTTAAGTTTTATAATTCTTTTAACAACAAAAAAAGCAAACACTAAAAATAAAATAATAATTATAATACTCACAAAACTATCGGTCTTTCCTAATTCTCCAAAGATAGCAAATCCGCTAATTGGCGCTCCTAAAATAATATTTTCCTGAAAAAAAGTTGAATAAGTCTCTGAATTCAAATTAATTAATAAATTCAACTCGCCCTCTAATGAAGAATCAATAGGAATCAAAATCTCAAATTCCTCTTTTGAATTTGCAGAAATTATTTTATCCTCATTGACTTCTGCTGCTTTTTCATTATCAGGGCCAAACAACAAGAATTGTAATTCAATATCCTGCTCTAGACCAGAAAGCTCCTCTAAAGAATAAATAATCTTAACCTTCTCCTTTTCTATTCTTTCAACTTTAATTAAATCAAAATTTAATTTCTTTTCTATAACCTCAACACTAAAGTTAACAGATTTAGTAATTCCCTGACATTCCAAAGCCACCCTCAAATCATACACTCCTGATTCAATTGTTTCTGGAACATACAAATCAAAAATAAACTCATATTCTTCGCCAGCAGCCAAATTTTTTGTTTCAGTATAATCTATTTAAGAAAAAAACTCTCCAATACTTTTAAATTTACAATCATTCAAAAAATTCGTTCCTGTATTTTTAACAGTCCAACTAATTTTCTTAACATCTTTTGGGTTAACAATCAAATCTGAAATCTCATCTACTGTTAGAATTATAGAACTTCCAGAGCTTCCTCCTCCCCCTCCACCGCCTCCTGAATAAACAACAACTGTTCCTCCAGATGAAGTAGATACTGAAAATGATGAAGTTGCAGAATCAAAAGCCCCAAGAGAATTATTTGCATATAAATTAAAAACATAATTACCATCTGCAGAAACATAAAAATCAGAATCACTGCAATTAACAAGTGTTGTATTATCAATTACAATTCCTCCAGTAGCCCATTCAACATTATACCAACAAGTTAAATTATTTCCAAAAGCATTAAATTGAATAGGTATCCCTGTTCTTGAAGTCTTTGTCCCAGTTGGTTCAGAAATTTTTACAAAAACTCCTGTCGCATAAACAGAAAAATTAACATTATCTCTCCCAATATTTCCATCACTATCATTAACATATAAATTTAATTTATATTCCCCATCGCCCGCATCAAAAGTTCTATTCCCACAATCAGGAATTGTTATATTTTCTCCATTATTCAAATTATACCAGCAAATATCTAATGCTGAAGAATTTACAATTGTAAAATTCAAAGGCAAACTCGTATTACGATTAAAATTTTCATTTTCTTGAGGAGAAATTATTGAAACACTTGGACCAGCAGAGGAATAAGTTACATTAAGATAAGGAATAAGAGAAGTATCTACTGTATATTCTTTTGAATTAAAATCATTAGGTCCGACTAAATCGTCGGTATAAATAACTATTGAAATATTTTTATTTTCTGACTCGTAATCTTTTTCAACCATATCTGTAACTTTCCAACATAACCAAGTATCAAATAAACCATCATCCATTTGAACAAAAGATTCTGCTGTTAAATTACAAGCAGAAGAATTATTAAAATCAACCCCACAAGGTTGATTATTCCATGTTATTATTGACTCGTTCCAATTTTCATAAACATGGCCAACATTTATTGTTTGAGTTTTTTTAGTATTAAGAACATATAAACAAAGAGTGGCATTATCTATATTTTGATTTGAAGGGATAGCAGAAATATTAAAATTAATATATGTTCTATAAATATTTTGGGTTTTTAAATTTTCAAAAGCTCCAAAATTAATATTAACATCGCCTCCAGCCCCCCTAACATAAGCATCACCCAAATTTTCTGTTCCAGCTTCTTGCAACATTAATCTTGTTTGCCCCCCCCCTATATCATCATAAACAGCCAATCCAGTAAACCTAACATTAAAAAAATACAATAACCCCACACCTAGTCCGAGTAATAAAGTTATAAACAAATAAGTAACAACACGCTCTTTCGTAATTCTCATAATAAAAAGAGATTTCTCTATTTTAAATACTTTTTTAGATAAAAACCAAAATCCTTAAATATACTAAATGGCTAAAGAAAGCATGATTACAAAAAAGAGTCTAATATTTTTATTTTGTATAATACTTTTATCATCCTTGGTTGTTGCTCAAGAATATAAAATAGGAATCTCAACTCTTAAAGAAACATTTGAAGCAGAAGAAAATATAAGTATAAGAATTTCTCTTCTTGATTATCAAAACAACCCGATTAATGATGAAGTTTCTGTGATTCTTGAAGATGCAGAAAAAAAAGTAAAAGTAGAAAAAACAATTCCTTCTAATAAACCTGTAGAAATAAATTTAAAAGGGGCTACTCATGGACAAGGAACAATTACAGCAAGGTATAAGGATGCAGAAGCAAAAGGATTCTTTATTATAGAGATAAAAGAGTTAGCTAAATTTGAATTAGAAGAAGATACTCTTACAATAACTAACATCGGAAATACAAGATATACAAAAACTATTCAAATTATAATTGGAGAAACAACAGGAATAAAAGAACCAAAGTTAGATGTTGGTAAAAAAGTTTCATATAAATTAGTTGCTCCAGACGGGGTTTACAACATAAAAGTAACTGATGGGAAAACAAGTCTTACTCAAAATGAAGTTAAACTAACTGGAACAGGTAATGTAATCGGAGCTTTAGATAAATCACTTTCAGAAAGAGCCAGCATTACTGGAGGAATAAGACCTGAAGATTCTGAAAAAACTTTTCTTAGTTATTTTAAAAACAGTAAGTTTATGTATATTTTTGTTTTTGTCGTTTTAGGTGCAATGATTTTAGTGGTAATAGAAAGAAGATACAGAAAAAAATTAACTGGCAAAAAATAATTCTTTTAGTTGAGCGGGGGGCGAAGTTATTGGAAAGCGACAAATTATCTTAATTTTAATAACGACTTTCCAATGATTGAGTAGGGACCGAATTTTTGAGTTTGTGCAATTGGAATTCATAACACAAACTCGGGAATGAGTTAGAAGAGTCACGCCCCATTTCTAAGCTTTAGCTTTAAGCGGAGGGTGGGACTCGAACCCACGAAAAACCGGGCTGCAACCGATTGCAGTAGCCGCTGTGCCACCTCCGCATTATAAAATACAAAGAATTCCTTATTTAAAACTATTTCTTTATCCTTTCAAAGACAAAGCATCCTTAGGACAAATTTCCATACAACAAAAACACCTTATACATTTTTTCTTATCAATCACAGGATAAGGATTTAATTCTATTGCCTTAACAGGACATTTCTTCGCACAAAGCCCGCATTTAATACATTTTTTCTCATCAACAACTATTGGCTTTTGCTTTAACATCCCCCTAACTTTCCTTGATAACTTTCCACTCACAACTGGTTTTTCAAAATGTAGATTTGGAATCTTCTCCATCCCAACTAACTTAAATTTAAAACTTCCAAGCTTCCTTTTCACTGCTTCTTTTGTTGTTAAAATTTTCTTTGGTTTATATCCCATTAATTTACTTGAAACAACATCCAAACTCACTGCATTTTTTGAAGCCAAAATATAACCTGCTTTTTTCAACTTTCCAGAAGTAGGACCTTTTCCCTCCATTCCAATCACTCCATCCATAATATTAACTTCTGGCTTTATGTTCTGATAAATATCAACTAACAATTTAGAAAACTTCCCTTCTTCACTTGCTTTCTTGTGCAACTTCTGTTTCATTCCACCAGGAATACAACCATAAAGATTTTTTATAGCTCCAGTATATTTTGTAAGTTGATGGGTTTTCAATTTAGGAAGATTAACAATTAAATCAGTATTCTTAAGTGTCTTAGACACATAAAAATTCCTTAGCACTTTTGCTTTTGCATCCTTTATTTTTACTAATTTATCTTGTTCAAAAATAATAATTTTTGCTCCATATTTTTTAGCGACCCTCCCAATTCCTGATTTTTTAAACGCAACATCTGTATCCATAAAAGAAGATTCTCCAATATAAATTTGACAATTATTCTTTTTCAAAATTTTACAAACTGCCTCGACAATAGAAGAATTTGTAAGAACAGCTGTTGGATTTTTAGCATTACATACCACAATATTTGGCTTAATCAAAACTTTTTTCCTCTTTGGAAATTCTATCTCCCCTAGTTTAAGAACTTTCGCAATTGCCTTATCCACTTCAGATTGCTTATAGCTTTTACACTTTATTATCGCAACCTTTTCCACCTCTTTTTTTCTCATTTTATTTAATGCCCTTGACAGGACGAGCGAGTTCACGAAGCTTCTCTATCGCCCTTGGTTCTGAGTGAACTCGCGAGCAGAACCTGCGAGCAGGTGAGAATCTTTTCTCACAAATGCCCCCGACAGGATTCGAACCTGCGACCT
>JAUXAD010000004.1 GCA_030620045.1 archaeon | reverse complement strand
TAAAAAATTTTTGAGTTTGTTTTTGTTGGGAATATTAATGATTAGTTTTCTAGGTGGGTTTGTTTTAGTTGGAGCACAGGACGACATAGAACCTGTTGAGGACGATGTAGGACCTACTGTAGAAGATGCAGAACCAGCACAGGATGGCATAACAATTAATGTGAATATTGAAGGTGCTTTAGCAGAACCTATCGATTCAACTACTTGGTATGGCAGCATTATGAATTTCTTTGGTTTTGGAGAGACATGGGCTCAGGCTTTAGTTTCAATATTTATTGTATTAATAATTATAGCAGCTATATTTGAGATTCTTAAACTAACTGCTTTTGAAAGTCCATGGGTTAGGGTATTAATTGGTATTGGTATAGCAGGGATAGTTTCAGTTACAGGAGCATTAAGGGCAATTTCCGGGGCTATGTTTCTTGTTGCTGGAGGAATAAGTGTTTTAAGTATTGGGATTGTGATTATTGTTGGTGCTGTTTCCTTTGTGTTGATTCATTTTGGAGTAAGCAAACTTGCTGTTCTTTTGGAAAAATCTAAAGGAGAGATAGCAGCAGCGAAATCTGGAGCAACAGCTGAAGAAGGGGCGGCAGTTTTGAAGGGAGCTGGGAAGGGAATTAAAAAATAATTTCTCAAAATATTTAAAAACTTCTTTAATTTATTTTCTATATGAAAAAAATAGGTGTTTTGTTTATTTGTTTATTTTTAATTTTAATTATTACACAATCATTTAATATTCAGGCTCAAGATATTAAAGAAAGTTTAGAAGAGGCTGAGGAGAAATTACAAGAAGGTGTTGAAAAAGTAGAAGATATAAAAGAGATATTACAAGAAGGAAAATGGGATTATCTTGGAAAAGAGTGGAAGGAAATTTTATTGAAAATTAAATCTGTTTCTGCTATAGATACTTTTCTAACTAAGATTAGTATTGTGTTTGTAATTTTATTTGGAGAGCCTTATTCTTTGTCCCTAACTCTTTTATTGATAATTATTTTATGGGGTTATTTCTTTTTTAAATTTAGTGAGATACTTTCTGATTATTCTATTTTTTCTTCTTCTATTGCAATGATTATAGGAGCTGCATTTACAATTATTCTTGCACAGCTTCAAATCTTAAGAAAAATTGTTGAATTTTTTAAATGGCTTGTTTTTACACAAGAAGCTAATATATGGAGATTTCTTATTATATTGGGAATTTTTTTAGCAATGATTGGGATTTATTATTTATCTTCTTATTTAGGTGATAGTTTTAAGAAGAATAAAGAAGAGATGGAAAAAAGCAGGGCAAAGACTGAGAGAGGAATACTTCATAAGATTGTAAAGGCAATTATAAAAGGGTTAAAAAAACATTGAGGTTTAATTATATAATGGATTATGCATTTTCACAAAGAAGAAATAAAGGAAAAGATAAGAAAAAGGAAAAGAAAAAACATCCTTATAAGAAAGGTGGAAGAGGAAGAACTTTGAAATTAAAAGTAAAATAGTTTTATAAATCTGGTTTTGTTTTTCTTTTTATGATAAAGCAAGATAAATTTTCCATTATCATTTTATAAATAAAATGCTAGAGGTGATTTTTTTATCGGTCCTGGCAATTGTGTGGATTATTTTTGCCGTTGTTCAAGATGTGAAAAGCAGGGAAATTGCTAACTGGTTAAGTTTTTCCTTGATAATTTTTGCTTTAGGTTTTAGATTTTTCTATTCCTTGTTTTCTGGAGGGGGCTTTTCATTTTTTTATCAAGGTTTGATTGGGTTGGGGATATTTTTTGTTATTGGAAATTTATTTTATTATGGGAGAATATTTGCTGGAGGTGATGCGAAATTAATGATTGCCTTGGGAGCAGTATTGCCTTTTTATGGAAATTTTCTTAGCAATGTGAAATTTTTTGGATTGTTTTTAATTTTATTTTTTCTTGCAGGTTCTGTTTATGGTTTAATAACGAGTGTTATTCTAGGAATTAAAAATTCTGAGAAATTTAAGAAAGAATTTATCAATCAATTTAAATCCAAGAGAAAGTTTGTTTATTTTATCATGGTCCTTTCAATTGTGTTTCTTGTACTTGGATTTATTGAAAGTATTTTAATTTATTTTGGAATTCTGATTTTTATTTTTCCTTATCTTTATTTAAGTGCTAAATCTGTTGATGAGGTTTGCATGGTGAAAAAAATTAATCCGAAGAAATTAACAGAAGGTGATTGGCTTTATGAAGATGTAAAGATTGGAGACAAAGTTATTAAAAAGGGTTGGGATGGATTAGAAGGGAAGGAAATTAAATTACTTCAAAAAAAGAAATATATTTTAGTGCGGTATGGGATTCCTTTTAGTCCTGCGTTTTTAATTGGTTTTTTAATTTTAATTTTGTTTTATTTTTTGAAAATAGATTTATGGAATTCTTTTTGGTAACCAAAGTTTTTTCCCCTTTATTTTTTCTGTTTTTGGTTTTTTGATAATCTTCTTTTCTTTAAGAATTATTTTTTGCACTTCTTCAAGTTCTTCTGGTTTTGCTTGATGTTTTTCTGATTTAAGAGTTTCATCTTTATAGACTGGGAGAACATTAATTATTTCATGTCCAAATAAATTTGAAGGTAGAATTTTCACATCCTTTGGTTTTAATTTAGTCTTTATTTTTTTTGCAATATTTTCTGCTAAAGAAGAAACATCTTTAGAAAGTTTTTCTGGAGAAGAGACATGTTCTTTTGGAATAACTAATGCATGGCCTTTTGATATTGGATTAATTTCTAATATTGCAATTGCATCTTTGTTTTCATCTATTTGATTAGATTGGATATCTCCTGAAATAATAGAGCAGAAAATACATTGTTGTGGTTTCTCCCCACCACCAGGCGCCCCAACTGCTTGCCCTTGATTGTTTTTTACTAATTTATTTTGTTCTAAAAATTTTTCTAACTGTTCAGAATTCATTGATTGAACTTGTTGTTTTGCAGACTCTTTTTTATCTTCTGGGAAATTTGATTCTATCTGCTGGATTATCTGCTGTTTTATTTGTTCTACTTGTTCTGGTGCTAGCATAGAAAAAAAAGAATTACATTATTTATATAGATTCCTCTCTTCTGATAAATATTTCATATAATCATTAATAGAATTAAAATCAAGGATTTTTTCATCAGAAATTTTTACTTGTAATTTCTCTTCAACTGCATAACCAAATTCAAGTCTGTCAAGACTATCTATCTCTAAATCTTCTATGAATCTTGTATCTTGAGTTATATCTTTTTTATCTGGCTTAAGTATTTTAGTTAAGGTCTTTTTCAATATTTCTAGAATAGTTTCTTCTTCTAATTTATTTCCCATTTTTTAAAGGAGGGGTAATAGTTTATAAGAATTATTGTATTTTAATATTGGTTTAACCAAATGCTCTTCGCATATCAATAACTTGAACAGAATTCACATTTTCAATTTCTTTGAGTTTTTCTTCTAAGGGTTCAATTTCTTGTTCTTCTGGCCAGGCAAAAAGAGTTATTATTGCTTTAAGACCAAAAGCTATAGCTTCTTCTTCAAATTGAGAATTTTTTCCTCCAGCCTTTTCTATTTTTTCTTTTGCTTTTTCTTTTATTTCTTCTAGATTTACATCTGGTGAACTTGGCATGATTTTTATTTTAACTGCAGTGATTCCCATTGAAAACAACCTAAGCGGTTTTTTTCGATTTTCCCTTCCTTTACGGTGAGGCGATTTCTAATTGCCTCCAGGGAAATCGCGCGTAAGTTATTTTTTCTAATTTGGAAGTGTTTATAAGTTTTCTTATTTCTTTTTTACAACAATACTTAAAAACAATTGAGATTTTTTTTATAAATGCCTGAGGAAAATTATGAAAGGATTTTGGGAAGAATTGCTAAATCTGCAGGATTAGAAAAAGAAGAGATAGAAAGAAGAGTTGAGGCAAAAAGGGCGAAACTTTCTGGGTTGATTAGTAAAGAGGGGGCTGCGCAAGTTGTTGCTGCTGAGCTTGGAATTTCTTTTGATAATGAAAAATTAAAGATAGACGAGTTGTTGCCGGGGATGAGAAGGGTTAATGTTATTGGGAAGGTTGTCAATGTGATTTCTGTTAGAGCATTTACAACAAAGAAAGGAGAAGAAGGCAAGGTTGCAAATTTATTTCTTGCAGATGATACTTCAAATATTAAAGTAGTTTTATGGGACACAAATCATATAGAATTAATTGAAAAAGGTGAAATTGGAGAAGGCAAAGTTATTGAAATTTTAAATGCGAGTATGAGAGACAATGAATTACATTTAGGGAGTTTTTCTGAGTTTAAATTAAGTAATGAGGTTCTGGAAAATGTTAAGACAGAGAGGGTTGTTAAAGAAAAAAATATTATTGATTTTAAAACAAATGATAATGCGAGCGTGAGGGCATTTATTGTCCAGGCTTTTGAACCGAGATTTTTTAATGTTTGTCCTGAATGTAAAAAGAAAGTAATACCAGAAGCAGAAGATTTTGTTTGTGGAGAGCATGGCAAGGTTCCCCCTGAAAAAAGAGCTTTGATAAATATAGTTTTAGATGATGGCACAGAAAGTATTCGTTGTGTTTTGTTTCATGAACGTCTTCAAGATTTAGGACTTACAGAATTAGAAGATACTGAAAAGTTATCTAACCAAAAACAAAATATCTTGGGGAAAGAAATGGTTTTTTCTGGGAATGTTAGGATTAATAAATTTTTTAATAATCCTGAATTTATTGTTGATGGAGTTAAAGAAGTGAATATGGATGAATTGATTGAGAAGTTGGAAAGGGAGTGATTTTATAAAGTTCTAAGTCTTTTTTTACTTATGAAAAAGAGTTTGATTATTCTTGGATTAATCCTTTTATTAACCTCAAATGTGTTGGCTGCAGTAAGTTCAGATTTCAAAGAGTGTGTTCAAAGAGGTTATGAGACTAGAGCTACTGCGCAAGAATCTATTTGCATTTTTCCTGATGGCTCTAATTGTACTATCGATAATTTCAACCAAGGTATTTGTGGAGAGGAATTTATGGTCGAAAATTATTGTGTTGAACAAGGAGTCCTCATTTGGGATAGGGACAAATGCTGTAATGGGTTAAAACCTCATTTATCCTCTTTTATATTTGGGCATCCAAGTTGTCAACCTTTTTCTGTGAGATTCGTTGAAAATTTAAAATATAATCCACTTTGTTGGTTTGGAATAATAATTTTTTTAGTTTTAGTTAGTTATATTATTTATAGAATAAAAAAGAAAAGAAGTAGGAGAAAAGTTAGGAAGTTTTTTAAATATGTTTTTGTTTATTGAATCATGAAAAAGCTGGTGGTATTTTTGTTTGTTTTAATATTTCTAATTAGTTCTATTAATCTAATTTATGCTCAGAATGAAACAAATGAAACAAATGAAACTGAAGAATGTCCAGGGATTCCAATAAGTAGATGGTGTCCTGATGAAACAACTCTTTGTCCTATGACAACAGATGAACAAGGATGTTCTGTTTGGGATTGTGATTCTTGTACTGAAACAATACCAGAACCTGAAACATGTGCAGCGAGCATAAAAATATCTTTTAGCCAAGATGTTTATTATGAAGGAGATTATGCTGAATTTACAGTTGAAGTTTTTGATTCACAAGGAAACAGAATTCCTAATTATCCTTTTTATCCTGCTATTTATGAATATTCCACTGATCATTGGGATTATGCCTCACGTCCAGAAATGACAAATAATGAAGGATATTTTGAATTTGGTAAAGTAGTAGGGGAGGGTGATTCAAAAGGAAAAATTTTATATAAGGTTGATACAAAAGCAACAGAGTCTTGCCCAACAGAAGTTGAAGATAGTACAGAAACTGAATTTAGAGATAAAGAAAATGGTGAGGTAGAATGTTTAGGATGCCCTGGCTGTCCAGGATGTCCCCCAGAACCTCGTCCTGATGTATGCGCTGCTAAAGTAAGTATAAGTTTTGATAAAAATATTTATTATGTTGGAGAAGAATTTAAAGTTGAAATGGGGGTTTTTGATACACAAGGAAATCCAATTCCTAATTATCCTTTTTATCTTAAAGTATATGATTATGAGAAGGGAATGTGGCACACTTCTTTTGAAGATGATAGAACAGATGGAGATGGTTATAAAATACATCAAGATAAAATGAGTTTAGGTGAACCTTTTAGATTTGGTAAAAATAAGCTTAAAATATACACTGATGTTGGTGGATGTAATCTTGTTGAAGACATAGCAATAATTGAAGTCAAAAGAAAAGAAGTACCAGAACCAGTTCCATGTGGAATGGGAAGCTGTGTTCCTGAAGAAGAACCAACTAATATTTCAGATGGAAGAGGTTTTTATTCCTGCTCTGGATGCGAGGCTGATGAAAAATGTTATCCTATTGGGTATAGAAAGTTTGGAACATATTGTACTCCTGATAATGTATTTGTGAATCAAATAGAAAAAGGAGAATGTGATAATAGTTTTGAATGTGCAAGCAATGTTTGTATTAGCGGAGAATGCTTAACAGAAAACTTTATAGAGAAAATAATTGCTTGGTTTAAGAAATTGTTTGGTGATGGAGATGATGACGGAGTTGAAAAGAAATGTTCTAAACTGCTTCTCGAGCATAATATTGGAGAATATAAATATGAACAATCTATGCCTCCTGGTGAAAATGAACATACGCAAGCTCCTTTATTCTCAGAGGATGGCGAGCATTTAGGCACAATAAAGTGTTGTGCTGCAATATATAAAGATAAAGAAGATATAGCGCATGGAGTATTATTTTGTGCATATGATAATAAAGAAGATGTAACTAACTCTGTCAAATGGTTGATAGCTAAGGAGAGAAATTTTGTTTTTAGAGAGTTTAGAGATCAAAAGGTATTTGGAGATGATGGAGGCCAAGCAATAGTGTGGATAAATAATGCATATCTTATTGCAGTTGGTCCAGGAGCAGAAGAGGGGGTTTCATTGCCAGAAGATCTTGCAGAGGCATATCTTAAAAAATATCCTTCTGAGTTTGAATTGACAGAAGATGATATTCCTGATGCACCGCCATCAAGACCATGGGTATATTGTACTGAAGAAGATAAGGAAAAAGGATATAAATGTGAAAGTCAGCCAGGTGCTAGACTGCAAACTGATCCTCATCCTGAAAATGAATCCTGTGAAGTATATGTTGGTTGTATATTGCCTGATGAGAAATGTGGAGGCATAGAGGATATTGATGAAAGAAATCATTGTTATATTGTTGTTGCAGAGAGGACAGGAGATAGCAGTGTATGTGAAAAAATAACTTCTGATGATAGAAAAAATAAATGTTATGTTAAGGCTGCAGAAACATCAAAAGATGCTAGCATATGCGAAAAAATAACTGAGGATGATATAAAAGAGATGTGCCTTGAGCTGGCAGAAGAGATATATCTCTTGGTAACTTGTAAGAGTGAAGAAGATATGTTAAAAGAGGAATGTCATTTTATTGATGATTTTGAAAGTGGTTTAGGAAATTGGGTTTTTCATGGTGATGAAGGATACGCGAGCACAGTAGTAATAGATGGCAATACAGTTCTAAAATTAACTGGTGTTATACAGCCAGACCTTCCGAGGGAATGGGATAATCATCTCTTTAAATTTAGGTTTAAGAGGATAGAGGGCTCAGTGCATGTTAACTTCAGGAAGAGATCTATTATGGGTCAGAGTAGATATATTGTCGCTATCTCTGAGGGGGTGAATAATTTAAACAAGCATGTTGGTGAGAACTGGCCAAGACTTGATGATACTCATTTTAGACTTGATGATGGTTGGCACACTCTTGAAATAAGAGGTTATGATAATATTCTTAATGTTTATCTGGACGATGAACTTATATATAAATATAAAGATACTGAAAGTCCTCTCCTCTATGGTATGCCTGGATTTGAAATCCACACAGGAGGAAGGCCAATCACTCCAGAGTTCCTGATAGACGACGTTGAAGTTAAACTTATTACAGAAGAAGAGATAATTTATCCTTGATGTTTAGAATAGTTTTTTAAATATGTTTTTGTTTGTTTAATTATGAAAAAGTTGGTGATAATACTTTTAGTATTAATTATTTTTATTAATTTTGTTTATGCTCAGAATTGTACTGATAGTGATGGGCATTTGAGTTTAGAAGAGAGTTATTATGTTGAGGGAGAAGTTGAAGTCAGAGACAATGGTGTTACACATGTTAGTCTTGATACTTGCCGCCATGAGATAGATGAATCAACTGGAGAAATTACTTATTATCCTTATTTAACTGAAATTTACTGTGATGCAAATGAACTTGATGAACTCATAGTTTATGAATGTCCATACGGCTGTGAAGGTGGGGCATGTTTGAGAGAAGGGGAGGGGGAAACAATTGTGAAGCAGAACCTTTGGCCTGTAATATGTTCTGAATTGCTTATTCAAGAAGATATTGGGAATTATAACTATTATAGATCCAGATATGAGAAAGAAGTGCCTATATATTCAGAAGATGGCGTTGAAATAAGTACTGTAATATGTTGCACAGCACATTATCTAGGTTCGGATATAAATAGAGATAATATCGCATATGTTTGTCCATATGATAATAGAAAAGATACTGAAAATTCAATTACATGGCTGGCCAAAGAAGAGGGATTTGCTTTAGAAGAATATAAAGGACAGAAAGTATATTGGCACAAAAATAGTGGAGTGATGGTTTGGACACATGACAATTATGCTCTTGTGGTTGGTGGAAGTCCTGGAGGTGGGCAATTAGCAGAAGATGTAGCAGATGCTTATCTTAAAAAGTATACTAGTGATTTAGGAGTGTCAATAATAGAAGCAGGAGGAGAAATAGAAGAAGAGGCAGAGGAAGAAGCAGAACCAGTTCCATGTGGAATCGGAACCTGTATTCCTGAAGAAGAGGCAGAAGAAGTTGAAGTAATTCCAGAAGATGAAATATTTTACAAATGTAATGGCTGTGAATTAGAGGGCAAGTGTTATCCAATGGGATATAGGAAGTCTGGAGAGTATTGTTCTGATAATTATGAATTCATAGAACAATTAGATGCAGGAACTTGTGATAATAGTTTTGAGTGTGAAAGTAATGTATGCATTAGCGGAGAATGCTTGACAGAAAACTTTATAGAAAAAATAATTAAATGGTTTAAGAAATTGTTTGGTGGTGAACCAGAACCAGAAGAACCTGGACTTAAAATGTGTTCTAAATTATTGATTGAAAAAAATATTGAGGATTATGAATATTTTGTATCTGAATATGGTAAACGTGAAGAACATCAAATAGGATTATTTTCAGAAGATGGTGAGCAAATAGGTATAGTGAAATGTTGTGTAGCAGGATATAAAAATCCAGATGGAACAGAGGGTAAAGCAGGAATTGTTTGTCCATTTAATAATAAAAAAGATGTAGAAAATGCTCTCATAGGATTATCAAATATGGGAGAACTTGTTTTAGGAGAATATAAGGGACAGAAAATATATAGGAGGTTTGACAAACCAGAAGAAACTCCTGAAATAATAGTTTGGACAAGTAAGGCATATATTATTGCAACTGGTGTAGGACCAGGGGAAGGACAATTATCAGAAGAAATAGCAGATGCTTATCTTGATAAATATCCTAATGACTTGGGAGAGACTGAGATTTCAGAAGAAGGGGAGGAAGAAATCCAGTCAGGAGATTCTTCTACTCCGATGTTATTTGAAGGAGTGGGACACATAGGGCATGGCACATTATTAGATTCTGGCGAAATTGAATTTAAAGAAGTGGATTTAGAATATGAGGGTGGATTTTATTCAGCTAATGTAAATTTACCAATAAAATTTCAAACAAAAACAAGAGATGTTACTTTACATTTGTGGTGTGTAGATAATGAGACAAGAGATCAGTTATTTGCTTCGATGGAAGACATGATTACATATTATCAGTTTCGAATTGCTCAAGATCCCGATGTTGCTCAAATTTCTGGAGTTGCTCAAATTTCTGGAAAAGATGTGGTGTTTAACACAGCACAAATGAGGGGGACAAAAATAATCGAAGCAAATAGTGGCGAATCTGCTGTATTTATTATACAATTTGGCTTTAGATATCTGGAATCTTCTATAAGCTTAGAATGTGAAGCAGGTATACTTTCTAAAGAACCAGCACAAGCTATTCAAATTCCATTGAATGTAAAATATATAAAATCTTAACCTTAGTAAGGAAAACTTCATTAATCTCTTATATTCTAATCTATCTTTTGTACTCGAACAATCTTTATAAATATGGAAAGGTTTTGTTTTCTATGACTGTTAAAAAGGAAACTGAAAAAATTAGGTCGAAGGAAATACCTTCTACTAATTCGTCTGCAAGTCAAATTAAGGAAGCTGTTTCTGGAGAATCTAAGGATGATGGAGGAGAAAAAGAGCCTCAATTAACTGATTTGCCAGGGATAGGGCCTGCTGTGGCTGCTAAGCTTGAGTCAGCAGGAGTTTATGATATGATGTCTTTGGCTGTTATGGGTCCTGCAGAACTTGGAGATGCTGCCGGTATTAGTCCGGCTATTGCAAGAAAAGCAATTCAAGCAGCGAGAAATATGCTGGATTTGGGATTTACAGATGGGATAGAATATGCTAGGAAAAGGTCTAATGTTATTAATATTACCACAGGAAGTAAAAATTTTGATGAGCTTTTGGGTGGAAAGGGGATTGAGACTAGAGCTATAACAGAAGCTTTTGGTGCTTATGGTTCTGGTAAAACCCAGTTAGGTTTGACTTTAGCAGTTAATGCTCAATTACCTTTTGATAGAGGGGGAGCTAATGGAAAGAGTGTTTTTATTGATACAGAAGGAACTTTTAGGCCTGCAAGAATAAAACAGATTGCAGAAAGTTTGGGCGCAAATTCTGAAAAAGTTTTGAAAAATATTTTTGTTGCAAGGGCTTTTAATTCTGATCACCAGATTTTGCTTTTAGAAAAAATTTCAGAAATGATTAAGAATGGAGAGCCAATTAAATTATTAGTTGTTGATTCTTTGACTGCACATTTTAGAGCAGAGTTTGCTGGAAGAGGGCAATTAGCAGACAGACAGCAAAAACTTAACAAGTATATTCACAAAGGTTTGATGGAGTTGGCAGAAAAACATAACCTGGCAGTTTATGTTACTAATCAGGTGATGGCTAATCCTGCTCAGATGTTTGGAGACCCTACAACAGCTATTGGCGGGCACATCGTCGGGCATGCTTCAACTTACAGAATTTATTTAAGAAGAGGTAAGAAAGGTTCAAGGGTTGCAAAATTAATTGATAGTCCAAATTTACCAGACAATGAAACTATTTTCTTTGTGACAGATGCTGGTGTTGTTGACGAGGAATGATTTGTAAAAAACATTTATAAAGTATATAATCTAATTTTATTTATTAAAAGATGGTGAGAAAAATATTATTTTTGTTTATTGGAATATTTTTAATTAGTTTAAGTTTTATTTCTGCTTGGGATTTTTATGGACATGTTAAGGATGTTAATGGAACTGCTTTATATAATGCAACAATTAATATTACTTTTTGGACTATGGGCGGTGCTCCTACGTTGGTTGGTTCAAATGCTTCATATTCTAATGAGACAGGAGGGTTTAATTTTGATGTACATAAAAACTCAAGTTATTTTTATAAACCAGTCATTAGACATTTTGAACAAAATAGGACAAATGGTACTACACCTATAGATTATGTTGGGCAATCACTTCCTTGGTTTCCATTTGGAGAATTTGAGGATACAACTGATATTAATTTTTATTTAAGAGAAGCAGGGACAATTAATATTACTGCTGTTAATGCTACTGGTTCTGCAAAAAAATTTTATTATCAAGTTAAAGATACTAAATTAGGTTATCCCATTGATGGGGATTTTGACAATTATATTTCGCAAAAAACAGTTTATGTCCCAATAGACAGAAATTATTCTGTTATGATTTATCCTAATGAAAGTATGCCTGTAAGTTTTGATTGGAATAATTTTTCTGCAACTAACAGTTATAATATAAGTACTCCTTCAAATAATATTAACTTATCTAGTTATAACCATACAACACACACTCTTCATAAGCAATTTAATGTTACAGAAAATTTAGTTTGGGTTAGTGGGCATGCTCTAAATTCTACAGGAGGAATTGACGATTATGATGAATTTACAGTTGTTCCTTTTATTTTAGAACCAGGAAACATGGTTTACCTTGGAGATGATGCTTCAATGCCGTATAATATGAGTGCTTGGCGTGGCGATGGAGCAACAGATAACTATAGTTTATCTACAGGTTTTTATAATATAACTCTCTCAGGTTCTGCTGAGGCTGTAGATTATATTTTATTTGCAACAGCGAGAAATGGAACTGATTATTATGGGGGATATAGAAATATAAGTTTAAATTATACAGATACCGATAGACTAATTAATTTTACTATGCATGAATTAATTGGTGCTGATTGGAATACATCTGAAAGTAATATTACAATGAATGATGCTGGGAATTGGAGCCGACAAATAAATATTTCTTCAGCAAAACAATCATTTAGTTTAGTTAATGCAACTACTAATGAAACTTTAGGACATGTTGATGCGCATATAGAGGTAATAGTGGATTATTCTGATTATAATTGCACTGAATTTACATTTATGGATGATTTAAGTAATGAAGATGGAGATTTTTATCTTCCTTTAATACGTGCAATTGGGGTTAAAGAAATGAATATATACTCTAATAATTATGCTCCAAGGAGAGTGGGAACTATGACTGTTGCTGAAATTTTAGCTAATGATAATATTACTATGGCGTCATGGAATCCTAGAGATATTGATGGGGCATTAGATTCAGAAAATATTTTTATTGAATTTTATACTTCAAGTTCAAATTGTGACGTTCCAAACCCTGAAGATGGATGCAAACTTGGGGGATTTGGTCCTGATGAAAGTCAAGGAAGAGACAATTTTAGTCCGTTATCTGTAATAATTGGTGGTGGAAAATTGAGTTTTAGGATGGGTTATGGAGGAATAAAAATTCATTATGTGAATGTTGATATGCTGGCTTCTGGACCTCCAGACATAGCATTTGATAGTGCTGCAACAGAATCAAGACCTAGTGGTGGCTCATTTAGTTCTGCATTAAGATTTGGTTCTATGGGTCCAACTATTTATGATTATGTTTTAGTTTCAATTCCTTATACAGAGGGAAGCACTTCAGTAGCAGGGTTAAATGAGAGTCAGGAGGTTAAGATGTCTCTACCTCTTTTTTATACAGGGGATGATGTTGATACTCTTATTTGGGATACAGATACAAATGGAACTAATGGAACTTTGTTAGCAGGTAATCATTCGCATTATTCTGCATATTCTTCTGAATGGGAAACATTAATGGGAGATAATACTTGTATAACTAATGTTTCTAATTTTAATGCAACAAATCCTTGTTATATTGATACAACTAATGATAGAATTTGGATAAGAATCCCGCACTTTGATGGTAATGAACCAGCTATTAGTGGTAGTTCTACTACAGTACCTACAGCAGCAGATGATACAACAGAGGATACAGGTGGGGGAAATGGGGTTGTAGAGGTTAAGGAAACTCATTCATGGATAAAGATAACTCCTGGAGTTGCTGTAATAATGAAAGATTTTGATAAAGACATTGGAATAAAACAAATACAAATTGAAGTGCATACTGAAGCACAAGATGTTAAAATAACTGTAAAGAAATATAGTAGCAAACCTGTGAATGTATCTGTGGAAAAATCTGGAAAGGTTCATCAATATTTGCAGATTGAAACAGAGAATCTTGAAGATAAGTTGGATAAAGCAATAATAACCATAAGAGTAAATAAATCGTGGGTTTCTAGTAATAATCTTAATGAAAATAATATAACCATGTTTAAGTTTAGTGAATCTGAAGAAGAATGGGAAGAATTAACAACGACTTACACAGAATCAGATGATGACTATTATTATTATGATGTTGAAGTGACTTCACTTAGTTATTTTGCAATTGGGGAGAAAGTTGTTGAAGAAGAGGAAGAGGAGGAAGCTGAGGAAAAGGATTTAACATGGTTATGGATTGTAATTGTTGCTGTTGTTTTAGCTGCTATTATTGGTGGAGGAATTGCTGCTAAGAGAAGAGAACAATAAATTATTTAATCTCCTTTAATTCTAAGTTTTTATGGAAAGAGAAAATTTGATTTTCGCTGATTTGCATATTCATTCTAGATTTTCTCGGGCGTGCAGTAAGAGTATTACCTTTGAAAATTTAGTAAAGTGGGCGAAAATTAAAGGACTTGATTTATTAGGAACTAGTGATTTTACTCACCCAATTTGGTTTAATGAAATAAAAGAAAAACTTGTTGAGAAGAATGGATTTTATTATTATCAAGATTTTCCTTTTATTATTTCTGGGGAGATTTCTTTGATTTATACTCAGGAGCACGGTAGAAGAATTCATTTGCTTCTATTAATCCCAAGCATTGAAATTGCTGAAAAAATTAATTCTTATTTTGATACAAAGGGGAGGAGAGATTATGATGGAAGACCTATTTTTAAAATTCCTGGAGACGAATTTGTCAAAGAAATGATGAAAATTTCAAAAGATATTGAAATAATTCCTGCACATATTTGGACACCCTGGTTTGGAATTTTTGGGAGTATGTCTGGATTTGACAGTTTGAAAGAATGTTTTAAAGAAGAATTTGAAAATATTCATGCAATTGAAACAGGGATGAGTTCTGATCCTGCAATGAATTGGAGAATTAAGGAGTTAGAGAATAAAGCAATTATAAGTTTTTCAGATGCGCATAGTTTTTGGCCTTTTAGATTAGGAAGAGAGGCAACTATTTTTAAGAAAGCAGATTCTTATGGAGAAGTGATTAGACAGATAAGAGAAAATGACTTTGTTGCTACTATTGAAACAGACCCTGCGTATGGCAAATATCACTGGGATGGGCATAGGATTTGTAGTTTTTCTTGTAGTCCTGAAAAGAGTAAGGAATTAAATGGGATTTGTCCTGCTTGTCAAAAAAAATTGATTGTGGGGGTTGATAGCCGTGTAGAACAGCTTTCTTCTCGTGCATTGGGATTTAAGCCAGAGAATTCAAAACCCTTTTACAAACTTTTGCCACTGCACGAATTGATTGCTCTCGCTGTGGGAACTAGTATGCAAAGTAAGAGGGTTTGGGAAGTTTATAATCTACTGATTAAGGAATTTGGGAATGAATTTAATATTTTGTTGGAGATCTCTAAGGAGGAGTTTTTAGAGAAAGGAATAAATGAAAAGCTTGTTGATTTGATTATAAAAAATAGAGAACAAAAAATAAAAATTAAACCAGGTTATGATGGGGTTTATGGGGAGGCGTTATTAGGGGAGGAACAGGCTACTTTAGTTTAGTATAATAATCTTTAAATATAAGTTAAATTTGATTTATATATGGGAGAAAAAATTAATAACTTGGAAACAGATGCAATGACATTGTATCGTGATTCTTCTAAAGAGGCATTAAAGTTGGAAGGTGAGCTTAAAAAGAAAGGGTATGAATTAAGAATTGTATTTTCTGGCGCAAGACCTACTTTGAATGGTCCAGGTTGTTTTTTGTCAGGTTATGAAGAGATAAGAAAAAGAATGCATCTTGATTGAATCTTAATTTATTTTTCTTTTATATTAAAATCAACACCTTGCTGTTTTGCTTTTTTTTCAATTTCACTTATTATTTTTTTGAGTTTATTGTCTGCTGTTTTTGGATCAGTAGATTCTGTTTTGATCGTGTATTTTCCTGCAGAAATATATTTTATTTCTGCTTCTTTTATTTTGCCCAAAATATTTTTAATTAATCCTAGACCATTTGGTTTGGTTGTGATTAAGGATATTTCTTTTTTTATAATAGCTTTTTTCTGTTTTTGGGCTTTTAGAATTTTTAATATTTTCTTAGAATCTTCTTCTCCAACAAGTTTTTCTAGTTTTTTTGAATTCTCTTTTGCTTCTTGTAAAAATTCATAGACTTTTTCTTCTTTTAATATCTCTTTAATTATGTTATCTATCTTTTCTCCTAAAACACTTTTTAAAATGCTCACGTAGCTTTTTTCTTGTTTATATTGTTCTTTTATTTCTTTTTGTTCTTTTTGTGTAACTCTTCTTAATGATAAATCTATTCTATCCCCTGAAATTCTTAGAACTTTGCAAACAATTTTTTTCTTTGGAACAACATAGTCTCTTAGGTTTCTGATTCGCCCAGGGGCTATTTCACTTATGATTATGTTTCCCTCTCCGTGCCCTTCTATTTTTACAAATACAATAGTTCCAACTATTCTATCTACTGTGCATAAAACAACATCTCCTACTTCTAATTCCATATTTTATGAAGAAATAAAAAGGTTTTAAAGGTTGTGATATATTAAATCCTCACCAACTCAATCTCTAAATTTTTCTTTAATGATTCAATAAACTCCTTTTCTTTTTTTTGTGAAAACATACACCCTGCTGCAAATTTATGGCCCCCAACTTCTCCCCCGATTTTTTCTATAACATTATTTAAAACTTCCCGAACATTTCTTCCATTTTCTCCAACATTTCTTGCCGATACTTTGATTTTGTCGTCGTAATATGCCATAGTAACTATCATTGTTCCTTCTTCATATAAAGAAGAGTTTGAGAGAATGCCTGCTATTGTTCCAATTATGCCATCTTTTATTTTGTCCTTTGCATTAATTATTACGAATCCATCTCCTTGTATTTTTTCTATTTCAGATACAGATTTTAATCCTGAGATAATAAATTGTTTATATTTTACATACATAGATTCTGCTTTTTTCTTGGCTTTTGGAATTTCCATACAAAATTGAATCGCTAATCCACTTTCTCCTAACCTTGAGCAGGCATTAATCATGGCACTCAGCTCTCTTGCATCTTCAAGTTTGTTGAATAATTTTATTAAAAAAATATCCCCAATTATTTCTTTATTTTTTACTTTTGGGTTTCTTAACATGATTGCAGTAACTAATGTTGACATTTCTTTTTCATTTAATTCCATAAGGCTTTTGTATTTTCCATTTACTGGGTTTAAGCCAGTCTCTCTTAATAATTCAAGAACTCCATTTGTATTTCCAGTAACTTCTGGGATATAGGGTTGTGAACAGTATTCGAGAGTTCTGTTTAATGGTCTTGTCGAAGGGTAAATTAAAAGACCTCTCTTTCTCTTTACTTCTCCGTCATTTAAAATTTCATTGTTTAATTTATCTATACTTTTTTCCATTAAATCCCCAATCATGCCTAAAACAGCTAATTTTGCAAACTCTTTATTTTTTTGGTCTATTTGTTTGCAGAAAAGATATGTGAGACCAGAGCTGCTTATTTTTTGCTTGTCGTTAAGTTCAGGATTTATGATATTAATTTCTTCTGGAACTTTTTGGATTATTTCATGATGATCAATTATAAAAACATTTTTTAATCCAGATTTTATAATATGGTTTAGACTTCCTGAAGCTAAATCCAGAAAAAAGATTAGTTTGTTTTTTGGTAAATTATAAATGAATTCTTCTTCGAGGCGTTTTACAATTTTTACAGAGAATTTTTTATCTAATTTTTTTAATGTTTGTATCATTATTGTGGCAGAGGTAATTCCATCTGTGTCAAAATGACTTATTATTTGAATTTCTTTATCTTTAGATATTTCTAGGAATTTTTCAACTATTGATTTGATTTCTATTTCTAAAGAATCTCCCTCTTTTTTCATTTTAAATTATACAAGAAATTAATTTAACTTTTAGATAAAATTAACTTAAATCTTAAAATACTTTTTGAGTTTCCTAAGTTGTGAAAATATTCTGTCTTTTTCTCTCATTGCTCTTTTATCCTGCTTGTTTTTTTCATAATGTTTTTTGACTCTTTTTAATTTTTCTTCAACATTTTTTAAATCTGGGTTAATATATTTATCTTTTAAGATTTGAGATATTTTTTTATTATATTCCTTTGGATGGATTCCTTGTTGTCTTAATTCTTCTCCAATTTTTTCACTTGTAAGCCCTTTTCCAGCTAGTTCCATAATCTTCTTTTCAAATTCTGGCTGTGATATTTTTTTAGATTTTGTAATTTTTTTCTCTATTGGTTTTTTTAAAGTTTTTTTTGGCATTTTATTTGATAGTAATTTAGTTTTTTAAAGTTTGTTATGGATGGTTCTATAATTATCGTCTTTTGAGGAAATTTAGAGAAATCTTTTTTAAAAATTCTAAGATTTTTTCATCTTTTTGTATTAAATTAGGATTTTTAGCTCCTCCGAAGAGTCTATGAGCCATTATTGCTCCGATATATCTTTTAGACCTATCATTTATTCCTGTTAGATCTTCTTCAGAGATTTGTGTGTTTTCTTTAAATTTCTTAGAATAAACTTCAAAGAAACTATCATAAATCTTCATTAAAAAATTAAAATCTTCTTCATTTTCTGCTTCAACAAACCAATGTGCTAGTAAATATCCTGTATCAAATGCGGGGTCAAATCTACAGACATTTTCAAAATCAACTAAATGGAAATTTTTTCCTTGCACTAAAATATTCTTGGATGCAAAATCCCCGTAGATAAGGGATGATTTTGTGTTTAAACTTTCATTAAATAACTTTTGTGTTGAATCTCTATCAACTTCTCTTGCCCCTTTTAGTCTAAATCCAACGATGAAATCAATATGTTCCTTGTTTTCTTTTTCTGGTCTTATCATTTCGTCTGTTTCATATGTTTTACCATGTAGCTCTGCACAGAATTTTGCTAATTCGGGAATAATTTGAAGTTCCCAATATCCTTTATCTAATTGATCAGAGAGCACAAGAGCGTCATCTCCAACTTCGTGCAAAATTATTACATCATTATCCTTATCATATTCGATCATTTTTGGAATTATTAAATTATTTAATTCATATAACCATTTTAAAGATAAATTTTCAAAATATTGTCTATTAATCGGAGCTTCCATGTCTGGAGCTACTTTAACATAAGGAAAAGCTTGTTTTATAAAAATCTTTTTTCCATCTTTTAAGGTTATTTTAAATATATAATTTACATTCGTGTGCCGAGTAACTTCCCCAATATCTTCAATATCCTCAAATCCAAAAGCTTTTAGGTAGTCTCTAAGATTTTCCGTAGTTATTTTTGTTTTGTCTACCATTATCTCAACAGATATCTTGGTTATTTATTTTTTTCGGTGCCATAATGAAAGATATTTAAATAAAAAGGATTTATTGATTGTATGGGAAAGACAATAGGCATTGTTAGTTTAAAAGGAGGGGTGGGTAAAACCTCTGCTGTTGTCGCTTTAGGTGCTGCGATTGCAGATTTCGATAAAAAGGTATTATTGATAGATGCTAATTTTTCAGCCCCGAATCTTGGTTTGCATTTGAATATTATAAATCCAGAAATAACTCTCCATCATGTCTTGAGAAGAGAATCAAATATTAAAGATGCGATTCATGAGTTAGAGAATTTTGATGTTATTCCCTCGTCTATGTCTGGTAGGATTATTAACCCTTTAAAATTAAAAGATAAAATTAAATTTTTGAAGAAGAAATATGATGTTATTCTTATTGATTCGTCTCCTTCATTAAATGAAGAAACTTTGGCAGTAATGCTTGCTTCTGATGGTCTCCTTGTTGTGACTACTCCTGATTACCCTACTTTGAGTGTAACATTAAAAGCTGTGAAATTAGCAAGGCAAAGAGGGGCTCCAATAATTGGTTTGATTCTTAATAAAGTTTATAATAAGAATTTTGAATTGTCTGTAAATGACATTGAGAAAACAATTGAAATTCCTGTGATGGCTGTTGTTCCTCATGATGTTAATGTTTTGAAAGCTTTGTCTGAATCTACTCCCTCTATAACTCACAAGCCAAAATCAGGGGCTAGTGTTGAATATAAAAAGCTTGCAGCAACTTTGGTTGGAGAAAGATATAAACCTTTTAACTTGAGAAACTTTTTTAAGATAACTCCTAAAAGGCATGAGATTAATAGGGAAGTTTTTTATGAAAGTGTTTTTGAATGATTAATAAAATTTTTAATCACTGTGTTTTCTAAAGCTATAAGAGTGACCGCTTCTCCATTTTTTTCTGCTATTTCTCTTAAAATACCGCGATCTTCTTTGCTTAGTTTCATTATTTTTCTTGTAAGATATCTACTTCTAGATTCAGGCTTTTCTGGAGAGATTCTTTTACGAAAGATTCTTTTACGCGTATAAAGAATGTCAAATCTTTGAGACATAGCTCCGTACTTTTGTATTTCTTGTTCTGTCCATACCATAAAAATCTCTGCCATTAACTATTTATAAAGCCTTTGATATGAAAAACCTTATAAATTCAAAAGAAGTTTTTTCTTTGTAAGCCCTATAGTACAGTGGTCAAGTATACAGCCCCTTGGTGCAAGATGCACGCATCTTATGTTCATTGCGATTGCGAAGAAAGGCTGGGACCCAGGTTCGAATCCTGGTAGGGCTATTGCTTGCACAGGGTGAGTTTTAGTTAATTTTATAAATATTATCTATTGATTATCTTAGAGGTGTTGGCATCTCAGAAGCCTTATTCTGTGAAAGATAATGGAAGAAATCCAATTTGAACACCATACTGTTAATGCAAGAAAAGATTTATTACATTTTGTGGAAGAACATGCAGATAAAGATATTTACAAACATATTGGGGAGAAACCAGATGAATGGGAAGATGAACTTAATATTATTAGCAATTTATTAACTGGTGAAGGTCTTATTGGTGGAACAGGAATAAACCACCCCCCAATAAATGACCCTGAATTTAGAGAATTAGGAGGGAATTTTTTTCTTTATAGAGGAAATCAAACAAGAGGAAGAGGTTTGTGGAGAAGAGAAACTTTAGACAAAGAAATTGCAGAGTATACGGGAAGATCTGAGGAATGGACACAATATTCAATTGGTTCAAAAGCGGTGGTGAGAATAAATCAAAAATTTTCAGATATTCCAATAGAAACCTTTTTACCTGAGAATTTTGAAAAGATAAGCGAGGAAGTAAAAAAAGAAAAAGCGGTTAAAAGACCAATATTTAAATTTAGAGTGAGAGATGATCAGTTGGGGGTTTATGCAAAAAGTGCAGACATTTCTTATAGTTTTTATTATTCTGATGCTAAACCGAAATTTAGGCTTACTTCTATTTCTTCTATACAAAAAACAGCATCTAAAAAAGAAATGGAAAGAACAATTGAATTTTCAAAATTAGGAATAAATGTTCCAGAAGTGATTGGATATTACGAATCATCAGTAGAAGAATTTTTATTTTTAAGTGAAGTTAAAGGAAAATTTCCTGACACATTTTTAGAGACTCATAGAAAGGAGATAATTGAGCAAGACGCTGAAATGCTGGGTAAGGTTTGTTTAGCAGGTTATAGGAAACAGGGATTCATTGATTTTGATGATAAAATTTTTGATGGAGAGGATTTGTATCTAATTGATGTTGATGAATGTGTTGATTTATATTTTGGGTTAGTTCCTGATTATAGAAAAATTCTATTGAACCCGAGAGAAACTTCTGGTTTGAGAGATTTTAGAAAGATGCAGAGAGCAATCTTTAAAGGAGAATTAAAAGATGCTCTTTCAGAGTATAGAGAATCTTTAACTCCTACAAAAGAGGATATGGAACATTATGTAAGAACTTTCTATAAAACTCTTGGGTGGAAAGAACCTTCACAAAGACAAATTTCAAAACTTATGGATTTTCCAGATGATTATATGACCCAAGATAGATTTATGTCTATGATGAGCGATACTGATTAGCAAATTAAAAAACACATTTCATTGATGTGACAAAAAGTAGTTCTGTTCGGCGTGGACATCATTAATGTTTATATCTTCCCCTCTTTTCAACTGCTTTTAATCTTTCAAGAACAATTTTTGAATCTTTAGATTTTTCATATCCTTTGAAAACTTTTTTAACAAGTTCTTCCCAATTTTTGAAATGTTTTGCTTCTAAGGCCTGTTTAAGTAAATGGAGGTCAACTGCTTTATCTTCAAATTTTTTGCTTATGAATCCTAAGCCAAAATCAATAAAAAAAACTTTATTATCTTTTAATATCATGTTTGAAGTTGTTAAGTCTCCGTGAATTATATCTGAGTCGTGGAGTTTTGCTATTGATTCTCCGATTTGTTTGCATATTTGTTTTTGTTTTTTTAATTCAAAATTATCAAGATGTTCTGAGAGTTTTTTACCGTCGATGAAGGGCATTTTTATTTTGTAACTTACTTGTGGAATAAAAAATGGCTTTGGGGAAGAAATTATTTTTGACGCTTTGATAAGGAGTTTTGATTCTGATTTTGTTCTTCTTTTTCTTATTTTGTCGTCAAGTTCTTTTAAGCGATATGATTTTGGAATCCTATCTTTAATTACAAAATCATTTGAAAGGATTATTTTTGCTTCTGCTCCTTGGCAAAGGATTTTTTGAGAGATCATTGTTTTATTATCATAAAAAGATTTAAATATCTTATCTCTTTACTTTAATTATGAAGGTGATTATTAATTTTTCTAATAGATGGCTTTACACTTTGATTATAATTGGAATTTTAATATTAACTGGGATTGGTGTTTATGCTTGGGCAGGTTCAAATGGAGTTGGGCATTCTCATGATGAAATTGAACCTTGTGCAGATGGACAGGTTTTACAAATGAGTGGAAGTTCTTGGATTTGTGACACTGTGGTGAGTATAGATACAAATGCAAATACAGAATGTTCTGGGACTTATACTTATTTGAGTGGTGATGGAGCATGTAGAGATGTAAGATCAGATGGAGATATTTATGATACTGATACTAATAGTTGGAGGCCTATAAGTAGTATAAGAGGGCGTCCTGTTTATAAACATCCTTGTTCGGCAGGTGATCCTCTTTTGTTATCCGGTAGTAAAATTCCTTGTGGTTCAGATGGTTGGATAGAGCCTGACCATGTTGGTTATCTTGTTCCTTAGTAAAGGGTTTGCCTAAAACCTCAACTTTCCACCTTTAGCAAACTTCTTTGCAAGTTTCATCATTTGTTTTTGGCTCATTCCCTGTGACATATCTATTTCTGCTCCACCTTTCATCATTTCACTAAGCATGTTATATTGTTTTAATAAAGAACGAATATCACTTGTGTGGACACCTGCACCTTTTGCAACTCTTGCTATTCTAGAAGTTTGTTTTTCTAATAATTCAGGATTATCTCTTTCTTCTTGAGTCATAGATTTTATTACATGTTCCCATTTTGAAATCTTTTCTTGTTGGTTTTCTAAAAGGTTATCTGGAATTTTGGCATCCCCTAATCCTGGAATCATGGATTTAATTTTGTCTAATCCTCCCATAGAACCCATTGATTTTACTTGTTCAACAACGTCACTTAAACTTAATTTGCCTTCTTCAATTCTTTTTTGTATTTTTTCCTGCTCTTTCTCATTAGTCACTGATTTTATTTTTTCTATTAAAGATTGTAAATCACCCATTCCTAAAAGCCTTGAAAGGAAAGATTCAGGATTAAACTCTTCTATGTCATTTATTTTCTCACCTGTTCCTATAAAATAGACTGGAGCTTTTGTTTCTGCACAGGCTGTTAATGCACCCCCTGCCTTGGCTGTTGAATCCATCCTTGTGATTATAACTCCAGAGATGTTTATTGCTTCCTTGAATTCTTGAGCTTGTTGTTTTGATGCCTGACCAATATCTGCAGGCATTATTAAAATTGATTCTGTGGGCTTTATTTCTTTGTTTAATAATTTTATTTCTTTGACTAAATCTTTATCTAAAGTATGTCTACCTGCAGTATCTATTAAGATTAAATTGTAATCTTTTAGTTGCTTTTCATATTTTTTCCAGATTTTTACTGGATCTTTTTCTTTTGGTTCTATAAAACAAGTGAGTTTATTTTGTTCTGCTAATTGTTTTAATTGTTCTGGAGCCGCAGGTCTGTGAGTGTCTAATCCTACTAAAGCAACTTTGTTCCCACGCTTTGCAAAATAATTTCCTAATTTTGCTATTGTTGTTGTTTTACCTGCCCCATACAAACCGAAAAGCATAATTCTGTTTTGCTTTTTTTGTAATTTTAATTGTTTATGTTCTCCAAGAATTTTTATAAGTTCGTCATGCAATAATTTTATTATGTGCTCTTTTTTATCTACGCCTTTAATTCTTTCATCTAGAGCAGCTTTTTTTATCTTATCATTTAGTTCTTTAACTAAAACTATATTTACATCTGCTTCAATTAAGGCTCTTTGCAAATCTTTGGTTATAGAATCAACAAGATTTTTATCTAAAAATATGGCATTTGCTATCTTGTCTGTAGCTTTTCTTATGACTTCTCCGAGTTTTTCTAACATATTTTATAAAGAAATATTGGGGTTATTAAATTTTTGGTTAAAGATATTTTAGAATATAAATTTTTATAAACCTTTTATCCTCTTGGATTTCATGAAATCTGTTGAAAGAATATTTTCGAGAACTTTTGAAGAAGGAAAACTAAATGCTTTAAGATGGATGGAAATAAAGAGGCATGGTCCAAAAGAATTTTTTGGCAAAAAACCAGATGAGAAATTAGACCCAAAATACTTTATAAGAAATGATGGTTCACCTAGAATACCTTTAGATATTGGTGAGGCATTTCATTACTCTCTTAAGGGTTCTGAAATTGAGCTTGGTTTTGGTCAACATTATTATAATTCCTCATCTCTTGTAACTTACCAATATCTTTCATTTGATTTCGGTCAAGGAAGAAATCCAAAAGGAGAATATGATAATTCTCTTGGAGAAGCAGAGGATTTTGAATTTTTAAGAGAAGTAAGAATGAATTTTTATCGTGGACGATATGGGGGTTCTAAAACTCGCATTAATTTGGAATCTCGAAATTTAGGACTCCATTCTCATGGTGGTTGGGGTGCAGAAAATACCTTCACAGAAAGGGGTGGTTCTATTATGGTAGATTTATTATTACAAAAAAGAAATATTCTTAGAATTGCTGGAATTCGTGATGATGAACATAAAGAATTGGAAACTTTTTTGGATCTAATTGAGTGTAATTATAAATCTGGTGAATTAGCGCCTGAAGATATACATTATTAATAACTCTTTTTTTATAACCCCAACTTCTCAATAAACTTCTTCTTATCAAATAAAAGACACCCGCTGGTTTCTTTTGAACTTCCTCTAAACACTGAACGGCGATTTCTAATTGCCTCCTGTGAAATCGCATAGACGTCACAAAAATTCATAATCCTAGTTTTTCTATGAATTTTTGTTTGTCAAAAACTTCTATCTTGTCATAAGCTTGTCCTGTGCCAAGGTAGAGAATTGGTTTTTTTGTAACATATCCTACTGATAAAGATGTCCCGCCTTTTTCATCAATGTCTGCTTTTGTTAAAACTATGCCGTCAATTCCAATTGTCCAGTCAAAACTTTTTGCTTGTTCTATTGCATCATTTCCAGTTATGCTTTCACCGACAAAGATTTTTAAGTCTGGTTTGCAAACCCGTGAAATTTTTTCTATTTCTTTTAAAAGATTTTTTGAGGTATGCATTCTTCCTGCTGTATCAATCAGAACACAATCAATGAAATTCTTTTTTGCATATTTTATTGCATCAAATCCAACTGATGCTGGGTCAGAGCCGTAATCATGAGCAATGACATTAATCCCTATTTTATCTCCGTGTTCTTTTATCTGCTCAATTGAGGCTGCTCTAAAAGTATCTGCTGCAGCGATAATACAAGAAATTCCTTTATGTTTTAACAAATCTGCAATTTTTGCGATAGTTGTTGTTTTTCCTGTTCCATTTATCCCACAAAATAAAATAACATAAGGTTCTTTTGCTTGGTCTGAAATTTTCTCTTTAATTTTTTCAACTAAATCAAAGGGCTCTATTAAAATTTCTTCAATTATTTCCTTGAATGAATCTTTTATTTCACTTTCAATTTCTTTTTTTAGTAATTCTTTTTTGACGATTTTCTCTTTTAATTTTTGAATTATTTTTTCAGAAACTTCTAAAGCAACATTGTTTTCTAAGAGTAACATTTCAAGTTCTTCAGAATAGACTTCAAATTCTTTTTCAGAAATTTTTACCTTGGATATTTTTGAAGTTATTTTTTTGAAAATATTTTCTTCTTCAGGTTCTGGGGAGGGCTTTGTTATTTTTTTTGGTTTTTCTTTAATTTTTTTGGGGGTTTCAACTGGCTCTGCTTTTTCTGAGACTTTTTTTGCCCAATTTCCTATTTTATCTCTTAAAAATTTGAACATATATTTTTTAGTGCTTGGAGATTTATAATGTTTTCTTATTAGATATAAATTTTTATAAAGAAGAGGGCTTTGTTTAATATATAAAATGAAGGGAATATTTGTGATTTTGGATGGCATGGGGGATTTGCCCTGCAAACAGCTTAATGAGAAGACGCCTTTAGAGGCTGCAGATACTCCTAATTTAGATTTTTTGGCTACTAGAGGGGAGATGGGATATATGTATCCTGTTAAGCCAGGATTTGTTCCTGAATCAGATGAAGCGATTGTTTCTATTTTTGGCAGTAATTTAATTTCAAGTACTAGAGGACAATTAGAGGCAAGGGGCACAGATATAAAATTGACAAGAGGGGATTTGGCATTAAGAGCTAATTTTGCGACAATTGATTCTTTGGAAAAGCGTAATATTTTAGACAGAAGAGCAGGAAGGACTTTAACAACGTTGGAAGCAGGAATTTTGGCTAAAGCATTAAACAATAAAATAAAACTTCCTTGCAAGTTTATTTTTGAGCCAACGATTCAGCATAGAGGGGTTTTGGTGTTTAGGGGAGGTTTTTCTGATAATATTTCTGGAAATGATTTGACATATACTCAGGGAAAATCTCAAGCTGTAGATAAAGTTAGATTTTGCAAGCCTTTGGATGATGATGAAAATTCACAATATACTGCAAATATTGTAAATGAGTTCATAGAAAAAGCGTATGAGATTCTTGATAAACATCCAGTAAATGAAGAGAGGAGGAGAAGGGGGTTAATGCCTGCGAACTTTCTTTTTGTGAGGGGCGCTGGGATTGAAGTTCCAAAATTAAAACAATATAAAAAGTGGCTTTCTGTTGCTTACATGCCTTTGGAAATAGGTTTTACAAGACATTCTGGCATGAAAGTTTTTTCTTTTGATTACCCTAAATTAAAAAAATTAGATTCTTATGGAAATTTATGGGAAGGTCTGAAAAAAGCCTGCACTTTTTCTATTAAAGCTTTGAAAAAAAATCACAAAAAAGTAGATTATGCTTATATACATTTAAAGGAAACAGATACGCCAGGACATGATAATAAGCCTGTTGAAAAAAAATTAATGTTAGAATATATTGACAAAACTTTTTTTAATTTTTTGAGAAAGTTTGCTCCACCAAATAAAATTAAAGTTGTTGTTACAGCAGACCATACAACACCCTGCAAGCTTAAACACCATTCTGCAGATCCTGTTCCGGTTTTGTTTTACAATGACTCTGTTCCTAAAGAAAAGAAATTTTCTGAAAAAGAAGCAAGAAAAGGGAGTCTTGGGGGAATGTTGGGGAATGAGTTGCTGAAGAAAGTTGGGTTTGTGAGATAATTCTTTTATAAAATGGATATTTATTTTGTGACAGGGAACAAGGATAAACTTAGAGAAGCTGGGCAAATTCTTGGGATTGAGCCAAAGAGCATTAAATTAGATTTAGATGAAATTCAAGGATTGAATTCTGATAAAATTGCAGAACATAAAGCAAAACAAGCTTGGGAACAAGTTAAGAAACCTTTAGTTATCTGGGACCAATCTGTATATATAGATTGTTTGAATGGTTTTCCTGGACCTTTAATCAAATGGTTTTGGGAAACAGTTGGTTTAGAAAAAATCTGTAAGATTGCTAATTTTTTTGAGAATCATGGAATACATACTAGAACTACATTAACTTACTATAATGGCAAAGAAATAAAGTATTTTTATGGAGAAGTTTATGGAACAATTCCTTCAGAACCAAGAGGAACAAATGGTTTTTCTTGGGACCCGATTTTTATTCTAGAAGGATATGATAAAACTTTTGCAGAAATGACTGCTGATGAAAAAAATGCGATTTCTATGCATAGAATAGCTTTGGAGAAATTAAAGGATTATTTATCATAACAATTATTAAAAATCTCTCTTTGTTTTCTTTAATATGATAACTTATAATGATGTTTACGAAGCAGCGAGAAAAGAGAGATATTCAGAGCAACTGCAAAAGATATCTAATAGTTTTATTGTTGAGCTTGCTAAGTATTTGAAAGAAAAAAAGGAAATAGCGTCAAAGGAAGATGATGCTTTTTCTGATGTTATTATTAAGACAAAAAAACAACTTGAGAATGCTGTAACTCTTTTTAAAGAACTTATGTTAAGGAGGAGGAAGAAAATTTTGAATTTGGTTTTAATTGCTGCTGAAACTGGAATTTCAAAGCAGGATTTTGATAATATGCTTAGTTTTGAAAAATCTCTTTTTGAGGATTTAATGAAATGCGTAGATATTTCTGATAAAAAACTTAATGAAGTGTTGAATGGAAAAGAGGAAACAAAAAAAAATGAATTAGTTATTTTTAAGGAAAATGTTGAAGAATTTGTTGGATTAGATGGAGAAAAAATGGGACCTTATGATAAGGGAGAAATTGTGAATCTTTCTAAGGAGATAACAAAAATTCTTATAGAAGACGGGAAGGTTGAGATGGTTGGAGAGGAATAAATTTAAAAATTCATAATTGTTAATAATTAAATTAGAGGGGAAAATGGCGGAAGATAATAATTCATGTATTTTTCCAAGATGTCCGAAATGTGGAAGAGGTTATTTATTGCCTTTTTCATTTAAAGAGGATGTTTTTGAAAAATGGAAATGTTCTGAATGTGGGCATGTTATTGAGAAGAGGTAAATAAAAAGCCTATTAAGGGATTAGAATTTTTGGAGAGAATGTTCTATCTCGGAAACCTATAAGTTCAAGTTTTTGCTCTTTCTCAAAGTCATAACTTAATCTTTTGCACCAATTCCTCAATTTTTTTACTGCTTCATGTAATGAACTTGTAGCTCTCTCTGCCAATCCTTTATATCCTAATCCTTCTTCCCATATCCCTCTGAGTTCTGAGAAATGTTTAATATGCTTTCCCGCAGGATATCCAACTTCTGTTTTATACCACCAATTGTTTGTTCCTTCTTCACCTTCTTCTTGCACTTTATTTATCCTTGCTTCTAAAAAAAGATTATCTTCTTTTTTTCCATATGGCAGGTGAAATTCAATATATCTCATCAGATAAATGATTAAACATTATTTATAAGAATTATTGTGATAAAAAGCCTGCAGAAGGATTCTAATTTGAGGAGTAAATCTTTTATCTTGAAAACCTATAAATTCGAGTTTGTGCTCCTGTTTAAATTCATAACCTAATCTTTTGCACCAATTTTTTAATTTTTATGCTATTTTTAATTGAGATTCAAGCCTTTCTAAATTATCTATATTTTCTGGTTTATTATCTGGTTTTGGTAATTTTGGCAAATATATGTTGTGAATACATGGTTGATAAAGTCTATTTGTTGCTGGTGTTAATCTTAACATAGAAAATCCTTGTTCCAGTTGAAGATCTGGATAAGCGCCGCATACAGAATAATGCTCTTTGAGTGATTTTATGAAATTGCGATGTTGTTCAAATGATTGAAGCTCAAAGCCATAAAAATGATGTGAAAGTCCAGATTTTATTATCATGCCCCTCATACTTATTTTGTCTAAAGTGTCATTTATTGATACCAAACTAATTTCACTTGCGAAATCTATCATAGGGATATACTTAAAGCCATCATCTGTGATTACTTTTGATGTTAATCCTACTGCTCTTGCATATTGCAATTCCTTTGTCATTGTTTCAAGCTGACTCAGTGCATGGTGGTTGTTTGGTATGCATTCAATAGATTTCACAGGGCATAGCTTTCCAAAATTCAGACCTTTCTCATCATTAGGTTCTGTTGAAAAATGATCATACCAATCATCACTTCTTGCTGTTCTTCTTTTTGGCGAAAAAGTAGCAAAATGAAATGCTAGTATTCCATCAATGCTATCATTAATTTTTTTAACAATATCAGCAGCTCTGGCATCAAATGCCTTTGATAGATTATCTTTGCTTCTCAATGTCCTAAGCATGTCATATCTATTCTTATCACTCCAATACATATCATAATTAGATTTCCTTTGCTCTATCAGAGAATATTCTAGATCTGTTAATGCTTTAAGACATCCTTCTGCATATTTTGGCGTAATAAAAGACAGAAATAGTTGATGATATGGAAAAGCTATACCCAAAGTTTGTGAACAAAGATAATCTGAATTAAGTCTCAAATGATATCTTCGCTCTCTTACCCACCACTTCTGCTGATCTGGTGTTAGATATTTCTTATAATCATCATGACAATCTGCATGAACAATGATATAATTATTCCTGGTATCAAATTTTGTTTTAAATGGTGCTGGTTTAGCATTAAAATATCCAGTGTACGATTCAGGATAGACCTCTTTTATTCTATTGATTTCCTCCAACAATTCATCTTCTGATAAATCTCCACCGATATCAGTATTCATAATATGGGAGAGGGCTATATTATTTTTAAGGATTATTGTGATTCTTCTTTTCTTTTGAATCTTTGATTATCTCTTTTGTAAAGTCTTTTTTGCGTCATTTCATTCCATTCTTTCTGAAGATTTATATCTTCACGATTTGCAATGCAACATAAGACAAATAAAACATCTACTAGTTCTTGTCCAAGATTTTTTATTTCTTCATCTTTTTTTGCTTTTCTAGGTCCGTGTATTCTATTTAGAGATCTTCCAACTTCTCCTGTTTCTTCTCCTAATTGTGCAAATTGCTCTAGGGGTTGCCAATATTGGGGATCAAATTGTTTGGTCCATTCATCAACATCTTTTTGGGTTCCTTCTAAACTCATTTTTTAAAAAGCCTGCGGAGAGATTCGAACTCCCGACCCTTTGCTTACAAGGCAAACGCTCTACCACTGAGCTACACAGGCAATAAAATATTTAGAAGTATTTAATTTTTAAAGATTGTTATTATAGTTCTTTTTCAACCTCAACAACTCTAAGTTCACAAAGAGATAATGGATAGATTTTTTTCAATTTTAAACTTAGAGGTTTTTGTATTTGGTTTTTTAATATTTCTTCAAATAAAGTTTCTGTAGTTTTGTCCTTTACATAATTTATTAATTCTTCTTTTGCTTTTTCTCTTAAAGCTTTTCTGACTGCTCTGGAGACTTTTCTTCTTGATATAAGAAAAGGTTTTATTCTTATTTGAGCGTCCTTGCATTTTGTTGAAAATGAATCCTCAATATAATTTGTTCCTTTTCTAACCATTCTTTTTAAGAAGCAAGGCAGTAATTTTATATTTCTAGGGGTTGCAATAGCTTTTTCTCCTTCAACTTTTACTTTTAACTGAATTAACATGCTTTTCCCTCTGAGAAGTCTTGTCAAGTCGTATTTAATGAGTCTTCCATCTAATTCTTTAAGTTCATATGCTTGTAGCTGTGTTTGCTTATCTATTATAGGCATTTCAACGTCAAAAAATTTCTTTTTTCTTTTTGCTTGGGCCATTTTATTCTTGTAATACCTTCCCAGCTCGCTGGCCTTTTTTTTGGTATTTTGATTTTTTACATTCGTTGCAGGTATACATGATATTTGTCTTTTTAGTTGTTTTAGTTTTTCTTTTGAATTTAGATATAGCTGGTCTACTTCCCCATTTTCCTTTGTTTCCTATTCCACGATTTAATCCACGTTTTTTTGCTCTTGATAATGAACCTCTTGTTAAAGTTCCTCTTTTTCCTCCAGTTGAAACTATTTTAATCTTTTGCTCTGTCTTTTTTTTACAATATGGGCAGTATCTATTCGTGGTTTTTGGTATTTTCATATTAGAAACAGATTTTTTTTGTTTTTAAAGATAACTGAAAGTTCAATTTAGGTATATTATAAAACATAAATTTTTTTAAATAGATTAACTTAATTAAAATTGATGGAGTATAAAGTATTCATTCAAATTAGCTTATTCTCTCTGTATTTTTTAGTTGCAATATGTGAATTCAAGCTTCTTGAATTAGATGTGACTTTCTTAGTAACTTTTATACTGGCTATATTTGCAATATCTATTTCTATATTCTTTTTTGTTAAATCAAATGAAATTTTTATTTCAATTAAAGAAAGTCTGAAAGGTATTGAAAAAGGGGTGGAAGACATAAGAAGTGGGGACATTGGTCAAGTTATGAAGTTATCTAAAGAAATGAAACCACCAAGAATGGAAAAATTTAAAAAAAATAGACCCGTTAGAAAACTAGATAAAAAATGATATCTTTAAAATCTTTGAATTTTGATGAAGGAACACTTACTTTTAGGATACCCAGAGATTCATTAGATTATAAAGATAACAAATTCTTTTATTTAATTAATTATGAAGGGAATGGTGGGCTTCTAAAAATATATAAGGATTTGGATAATGGAATTAAAGTTTATTATGCGTATAAAGGAAAAGGTTATGGTCATTTGAATGCAAGAGCAGATGAGTTAGATGATAAAGATGAACATATGGTTGATGTAGCTTGGTCATTGAAAGAAAGGAAACTTACCTTGTATATAGATGGAGAAGAAAGGGATTCTTGTAAAATTAGTTTAGAACCAATTGAAACTAGTGAACTATAAAACCTCTTAAAAGATAACTAATGGTCCTGGCAGGAATTGAACCTGCGATCTCTTCCACGTCAAGGAAGTGTCATGCCACTAGACCACAGGACCCTTCTTTAATTTGTTTCAGAAATATTTAAATATGTTCTTTCTTAACAATATATATGGGAAGAAAAAGAGATGGTGATTATGTTAGAAAAAGAGGAGCAAATATGTTTATTTTTTTTGTGTATTTAATATTTGGATTGTATTTTATTAATTCTACTTTTGGTTTTATTACTTTCCCTGAGTTTGTTTTTGATATTGATATTGATAAGTGGATAATTTTTGGTGGAGGAATTTTGATTATTCTTGGTGGACTTAATTATCTTAGGGCAGGCAAGAAGTCGCGATTAAGGTAAGCCCTCAGATGAATTTGGATTGTTCTTTTAGTTTATATAAATGTTTATAACAATAAGAAACTGTTTGTTATAATGGAGAAAAAAAGTGTTTTAATCTCTGTTTTAATTGTTTCTATCTTAGTTGTTTCTATGGGTTTGATTATTCTTGTTCAGGAAGTCGCAAAATCTTATAATGAAAAAAATGTTGCAGAGACAGAACAGGTTTTACTTAATGTTCAGCAAAGTAATCTTGGGGGTTTGTCTGGTTTAAGTTCTTTAGATAATGAGATAGAAGATGATGATGTTTTTGAAAGTTTATCTTTGAGTTCATCTGGGGGTGGTGGTGGAGGGTCTAAAAAGAAACCAAAAAAGGATGATAATTCTGATGTTGTAGGGGAGGAGGTTGATTTGGTTGATACTGAAAATGAAATTAACTTTTATAATGAAAGTGAGAATGAAACTAATTTGAGTGATGTGGATTTTGGCATACCGAATAATGAGACAGATTTGAATTTAACTGAATCGAATCAAACTGAAATTTTAGTAAGAGGGAATTGCAAAGCAGGTAGTGAAGAAACTGCTGAAGGTCCTGGTGGAACTTATTGCCGATATAATGATTATGAAGAATGTTTTGATTATAAAACAAAAAGTACTGCAATAGCTTATGATTGTTGGCTTATCCCTCTTGGTTGTGGTGAGGTAGACCGTAAAACTGACCGTTGTAGTTATAGTAATTCTTACATACTTTATGAAGCCTGGCTTGATTGTGGATTTACATCGCTCACTGCTGATGGTGTAAATTGGCAAACAAAAAATTGTAATGATTATGATAAAAAGTACGATTGGTATTATTATTGTACCAGCACTGAAGTGAGGAAGAAAAAGTATTTCTACAATTATGGTTGCTCCAATGGAGCTTGCAAAGTTGTTTGGAGTGGGTGGGTTGATGATACTTTAGTAAGCAGAAAAGGATATAGTGATTATTGTCCAAAAAGAAAACAATATGGTTGTAGTTTATGTGGGCACGGGGATTATGATTGCGATTGGGATTCTGAATGTTATGGTAGTTTATATTGTACGGGTTCTGCATGGTGTTATTTAGGAGATTGTGGTTGTTGTTGGTCTGGAGAAACATGGGACAAAACAAGAGATGAATGTTGTGAATGTTCTTCTGGAGTTTGTTGTGATGGATGTCATTATAAATCAAGTAGTTCTGTGTGCGATTATCATTATGGAAGCTATTATTATTCTTGTCCAAGTGGAGAGTGTGTAGGAGACGATGTTTATAGAAGAGACAAAAGAAGATATTGCTCTGGTTCTTCATCTTCATGTAGTGGCAGTATAGTGTCAAATAGTTGGCAAACGTATGATTATTGTGGAAGTACTGAATTTTGTAATGGAGACAATACTGGTTGGAGTTATTTTTATTGTTCAAATGCTCAATGTACTTCGGGAGTTTGTTGTGATACTGATTGTGGAGATTATGTATTTAAGCCCTCATCTGTTGTGTGTGGCAATTGGTATAATTCTGGCTGTCCTTGGGGGACAGATTTAGGGGATGATGTTGGTCGAAGATTAGTAAATAAGCATTGTTCTAGTTCTTCTTCAGATTGTAGTGGGAGTTTAACCTATGGTTCATGGGGAGTAAGTGATTATTGCAACCAAAATGAATATTGTGATCCAGATTATTCTATTTATGGATGTAGATCAATAGATTGTTCCTCAGATGTTGATTGTTCTAAGGATTACTGGAGTGGACTTGTCTGTAGTAGTAATGATGTCTATGGGACTTTTGTAGATTATAGTTGTAAATATCCAGGAACTAAACAATCAGAATGTATATCCCAAAGTACATATGGGAAAAAAGAAGAATGTGGCTCTGATAGTTGTGGTTCTTGGTTGAATTTTTGCAAAAATAATGATGTTTGGAAAAAGAGGACATGTTATGATAAAGGTTGTTCTAATGCAGTTTGTTTTAATAATGTGAATGTAGAAGAGGAAAAAGTTCAAGAATGTGGGGTAGATGAATATAGTGATAATTATTGTGATGGTGATAGTGTTTATAGAGATTTCATAGATAGGGGTTGTTCTAGTGAAGTTTGTTTTGAAACTACAACTAAACAAAAAGTTGAAGATTGTGATCATGGATGTTCATATGGGGAATGTAATCCAGAAGATTGTGAAAATGAATGTGGTCCTTTAGGACAAACAAGATGTGATGGAGATTATGTGCAGACATGTGGATATTATGATACTGATTTATGTTTTGAGTGGGGGGGAGAGGAGTATTGTCAGTCTGGTTGTGAAGATGGGGAGTGTATAATAGAATGTTCATCAGATGAAGAATGTGATGATTCAAATCCATATACAGAAGATATTTGTAATAACGATGGTACAATTGATTCATATTGCACTCACCTGACAATTGCTTGCTTAAAAGATGCAGATTGTGGAACTGATGGTTGGGTGGAAGAACCTTATTGTTTATCTAATAATGATCTTAAACAAAAGTTTCGGACTTATGAATGTAATTATCCTGGAAAATCTTATTCTTATTGTGATTCTTGGACCCCCCATAAACTAAAAGAAAGCTGTCCGAATAAATGTGTTAATGGAAGATGTTTGGTAGAGGTGTGCACAGAATTATGTTGGTGGGGAAGGTGTGAAACATATTGTATATGGGAATAAAGATTTTGATTAGATTATTGTTCTAATTTATACAAATATTTATAACATCAAAAAATTATTTGTTATAATGAAAAAAAGAAGTGTTTTGATATCTATTTTAATTGTTTCTATTTTGGTTGTTTCTTTAAGTTTAATTATTACAGTTCAGGAATTTACAAAATTTGATAATGAAAATATTGCAGGGACAGAATCTGTTTTAATTAATAGCGAACAAAGCAGTAATAGTTTATCTAATCCAAATTTCTTAAATGATGGTGAAGATGATTTTGTGAGTTCATTTTTGAGTTCATCTGGAGGTGGTGGAGGAAGTTCAAGTTCTTCAAGTAGCTCAAGTTCTAGTTCAAGTTCTGATGTAGATTCTAATTCAGAAGAGGTTGATTCAGAAACCGAAGAAACTGAAAATGCAGAAACTAATTCTCCTGAAGATAATTCTGATTCTGTAGATGAGGAAAAGGTATTTGATAAACCTGATAAAGAAAAAGATAAATTGATTGATGATGAAAATGAAGATTTCATAGATGTGATTGTTATGCTAAAAGATGATGAAATTCTAGAAGATGACGAAATGCTTGGAATAACTAAGAGTGCTTTACCAGAAATAAAATCAAAAATAAAAAGAAAACAAGATAAAGTATTATCAAAGTTTAGTTCAAATGAATTCCAACTTAAACATAGATATAACACTGTTAATGGATTTGCAGGAAAAATTACACAAGAAGGTTTGGATAAATTAGAACAAGACCCAAATGTAGAAGAAATTTATGAAGATGAATTGCTTCATATAACCCTTGATGATTCTATTCCATTAATAAATGCAGATGATATATGGGATATGGGAGTAACTGGTGAGGGCTCTGTTGTTTGTGTAGTTGATACTGGAATTGATTATACACATCCTGATTTGGGGAATCCAAGTTGTAGCATAAGTCAAACTACAACAGAAATAGCAGATTATTTTGTTGAATCTCCACACAATTATCCAAGCAATTATTATAATACATGGACAATCACAAAGTCAGGTTATAATAATATTGCAGTTCATTTTGATAGAATTGGACTTGAGAAAGATTATTGGGATTCTATAGAAATTTTAGATGGGAATAATAATGTTGTACAAATTATTGAAAGCACTTCTTCATGGAGTTCTCCTCCCAATCATTGTGAAGATATGCCTAGTATGTGGAGTGATTCTGTTCCTGGTGATACGATAAAAATTAGATTGGTTTCTGATTCTATTTATAATTGTTATGGTTTTGAAATCGATAAAGTTAAAGATATAGATTATGTCTGGAATAATTGTGGTAGGGTTCTTGATGGTTATGATTTTTATAATGGTGATTTCAATCCAATGGATGACCATAATCATGGGACGCATGTAGCTGGTATTGTAGCTTCTAATAATACTATTTACCGGGGTGTTGCTCCTAATGCTGAATTATTAGCATTGAAAGTTTGTAGTTCTGGAGGAAGCTGTCCAGGCTCAGCTATGATTGCTGGTGTTGATTGGTGTAATAATAAAAAAACTGATTATAATATTGTAGCAACAACAATAAGTATTGGTAATCATGGCGAATATAATCGTGCAACATGCCCAACTTGGATGGATAATGTTATTAATACAGCACATAATTTAGGTATAGCAGTGACTATTGCATCTGACAACCAGGGCCATTCTAATGGTATTTCATATCCAGCTTGTTCACCAAATGCAATTTCAGTAGGTTCAACAACAAAATCAGATGTTATATCAAGTTTTACTAATACTGGTATTTTGCTTGATCTCCTTGCTCCAGGAGAGAGTATTCATTCTACAATAATTGGAGGTTATGCTACTTATTCAGGAACATCAATGGCAGCCCCACATGTTGCTGGTGCTATAGCTTTGGCAAAACAATTTGAACCTTCAATACTACCCGACCAAATAGAAGAGATATTAAAGAGGTCAGGAGTTCCAATTATAGACCCGGATAATGGTCTTAGCTTCCCAAGGATAGATCTTTTAGCAGCCATGACTTATAGTGAGTGTTCCTCTAGTTCAGATTGTGGAACTGATGGTTATATAGGAAGTTCATTTTGCCAAAGTAATGATGTCTGGAAAAATTATAAAACATATACTTGTGTGTTAGATAAATATTGCACATCTACAAGTACCTCAAATTTAATAGAAGATTGTCAATATGGATGTAGTGGAGGAAGTTGCAATGAAAAACCTGAACCAGTATGTATAGAAATATGTACTTGGGCGGGGTGTTATGAATATTGTGAGTGAGAGAACATAACCACTGAATCACAAGAATATTTAAATATCAAATAAAATTGCGAATTTTGTAAGTGAATAAAAAATGAAACAAGAATCAGAATTAAAAATACCCCCTCAAGATAGAGCAGAGTATAGAGGAAAGCTTAAAGGATTTCAGAAAAATGTAATTGATTCAGATAGAGCAAAATATGGAGAAAAACTTGAAAGATTCAGTGAATACATAGAGCAAGATAGAGAAAAACATGGAAAAGATGTTGATAAATTTCAAGAACGAATTTATCAAGATAGAGAAAGAGATGGGAAAAATGTTGATAAATTTCTTTATTCATTAAATAGTAAACATAAACCTAAAAAGGGATTATCAAAATTATTGGTTGCTGGAGGAATGGCTTTGGGAATGGGGTTATCTGGATTAACAGTTGCTGGTCAACCTATAAATTTTTATATTGAACCAATGCTTGGAATAGTATTTCCAGTATCAGCAGAAGGAAAAACAGAACAAGCTTATGACCCTTCTGTAACAATTGGTGTGGCTGGTGGTTTTAATATTCCTGAATTTGGATTTGGAGCTAAGGTAGATGCACATGCTTTTGGTTCATCAAAGGAGTATACAGAGCCAGTTGAGGCAACTGTAAAATCAGGTGGTTTTTTACTAGGAGCCAATGCAGAATTTCACCCATTAAATTTATTTTTAGAACAAATACCTAAATTAAATCCTTCTATATTGTTTGGTATTGGTGCATTGGGCGAATTTACAACAATAGAGATACCTGACTTTGATGTTCATGAAGAAATATCAAGTGCAATGTTTGGATTAAAATTTGGTATTGGAGCAACATTATTTGAAAGAATTCATGCAGAACTTAGTTATACTGTATTACCTGCAAGTGAGAATGTACCAGGTTTTTTTCATTTTTTAGCTGGTTATTGTTTTTTCTTTGAAGAACCAATATGGCCTACAGAATAAAATATATTTATCTTACTAACTTATTTACTAACTAACTTAATTATTAAGAAACATTTATATATTGAAATTTTCTTAGAATATGAGAGGTTTAAATGAAAAAATACTTGCTTCTTATAGAGGATGAGAAACTTTGGAATAAATTTAAAGAGGTTATTAACAAAGATATTAATACAGAAATCTTAAATTTAATAAAGAAAAAACTTGGTTTGGAGGTAAAAAAAGAATGAAAAACAAAATAGGTCAAATTACTATTTTTATCATAATTGCAATAATTTTAGTTGCTGTAATTGCTGGTTTTTTTATATTTAAAGATTCTCTTATTTCTGAACAAATTCCTGCAAACATAGAACCAGTTTATGTTAGTTTTTTGTCTTGTTTAGAAGATAGTACTTTAATAGGAATAGATGTTTTAGAAAGTCAAGGTGGCTATATTTCTTTGCCAGATTTTGAGCCAGGTTCAGCATATATGCCTTTTTCATCTCAGCTTAATTTTTTAGGAAATCCTATTCCTTATTGGTATTATGTTTCTGGAAATAATGTCCAGAAGGAGCAGGTGCCTTCTAAAAGAAAGATGGAAAACCAGCTTGAAGAATTTATAGATAAGAAGATTACTGAATGTATATTTGATGAATATTATGAACAAGAATTTGAAATTAGTCAGGGAGAGGCAGAGACAAAAATTACTATTAGAGATAATGAGGTTGAAGTTAGTCTGGATATGGATTTAAGTATTAATAAAGAAGAAGACAGTGCATTGATTAGAACTCATAAGGTGGCAGTTAGATCAAAATTAGGAGTTCTTTATAATTCTGCAAAGAAAATTTATGAGTATGAGCAGAAGAATTTATTTTTAGAAAATTATGCTGTGGATACATTAAGACTTTATGCTCCTGTTGACGGTGTTGAGTTAACTTGTTCTCCTGTGACTTGGGGTGCTGATGAAGTTTTTGATGAATTACAAGAAGCTATTGAGGCGAATACATTATCTTTGAAGGTAAAAGGAGGAGATTATTCTTTGAGGAATAAGGAGGATGAATATTTTGTTGTAGATGTTTCTGTTAATGCAGGTGTTAGATTTATTAATTCAAAGGAGTGGGCTAATAGCTTTGAAGTTGCTCCTTCTGAAGAAAGTGTTTTAATATCAAAACCAGTTGGAAATCAAGTAGGTTTGGGTATTTTAGGTTTTTGTTATGTGCCGTATCATTTTGTTTACAATGTTAGATATCCTGTTTTAATTCAGGTTTATAGTGGAAAAGAAATTTTCCAATTCCCTGTTGCAGTTGTGGTTCAGGGAAATAAACCAAGAGAGGCTTTAGATGTTAGTGCTGTTGAAATTGGAGTCCCTGAATTATGCAAATACAAAAATACTTTAGTTGAAGTAAATACTTATGATACAAAACTTAATCCTGTTGAAGCAGATATTTCTTATGAATGTTCTGGGACGGTTTGTAATATTGGGAAGGCAGAACAAGGAAATTTAGAAGATAACTTCCCACAGTGTGTTAATGGTTATATTGTGACAAAAGCAGAAGGTTTTGAAGATGCTAAATATTTATATTCTACAACAGTGTCTGGAAGTGTTGATATTCTTTTAGATAAGCTTTATGAAACAAATATTGAATTAAAATTAGATGGAAGTAGTTATGATGGAAATGCAATGATTAGTTTTATTTCTGACAAATCTTCGAAGACGGTTGTTTATCCTGGGCAGAAAACTGTGAAATTAAGTGAAGGGCAATATGAAGTTCAAGTTTATGTGTATAAGAGTTCTTCTTTGAAACTAGAGAAGACTGTTTATGAGCAATGTATGGAAGTTCCTCAAACTGGTTTGGGTGGATTTTTTGGATTGATGCAAGAAAAATGTTTTGATATTGAAATTCCTGAACAAATTATTTCAAATGTATTATCTGGAGGAGGAAAAGAAAATTATTATATTTTAGAATCTGAGTTAGAAAGTTCAGGTGTTATTGAAATAAATGCAGGAAGTTTGAGTTTGCCAAAATCAATTGCAGAGTTGCAAGATAATTATTTATTATTTGAAGAAAAAGGTTTGGAGATATATTTTAAATGAAAACAATGAAAATTAAAATTGGAATCTTTTTGCTAGTTGGGCTTTTGTTAATTTCTTTTGTAAGTGCAGATTATAGGAGGACAAATTTTGGAGCCCCTCATTTTGAAGGGACTGGTATGGGTATGGATGGAGGTTTGAAGTTTGACAAATCAATGTGCGAAGCTGGGCAAGATTTTGTTATTCAAATTGCTCCTTTTGGATGTACTCCTGCTGTTGTAAGAAGTGATTTACTTGAGGAGGAAAATGTTCCGATTTTTTGTCAGCTGGGTGCAACAAAAATTAATCCTTTGATTGATGTTGAAGCAATTGAGACTATTTCTTTTGCAGGAGAATATCCTGATGAAGTTTCAGGGATTGGGTTTCATCCTGCGAGGGCAGCATTAGGAGTAGAGGAAAATTTGAATTCCCCTGTTTTAAATAATATTGGTTATGTTGTTATACTTTTGAAAAAACAGAAAAATGCATCAGCAATGCCAGAATTTGTTCAGGGAAATTTAACAGCAAAAATAAAATATGATATTAAGAATGCTTTTGGTATTGGAAAGGCAAGTTTTTATCTTCCTGAACTTACTGACGAGCAATGGGATGAGAAGTATATGCAATATAGGTTTTGGGATGGAAAAGGATATTTGAGGGCAAAAGATATTGAAACTGATAGAGCAACAATCTCAATTTATACTGATATTAAAAAAATTTCAAGTGTTAGTCTAAAAGAAGGAGAGACCTCTAGGAAAATTTATATGCCTGGATTTGAATGCCTGGCAGGTTTGGAAATAAAATTAGAAAGTTTAGAAGATCCAGATACAAGAGCTAAGTTAGAAGTAAATGGGGATATTGTTGAGGTTGCTGAAGGAGGGAAATTTTTAGAGAATAAATGTTATATTAAAAAAGGAGGGATAAGAAAAGAGGGGCTTGTTCAAAAAGTTACTATTAAGTGTGAGGATGAAAATGCTTTTGATTTAAAGATTGAGCCACAAATTAATCTAAGTTTTGAAGGAGCAAGTGAGAAAGGATATGAAGTTGGTGATTGGTTGTATAAAAAAGATGAGAATAAATCTGTTTATTTAGGATATGTTGGAACTGAGGGAGATACAGGAAAAAAAGAAAACTTATATGTTTATCTTGTTGCAATATCTGAGCATAAAGATAAGTTAACTGATGATGAGATTTCAACTGGAGTTGAGCGTTTTGATGATATGGTTGATTCAATAACTGTTGGAGAATGGATTATAATGAAAAAAGATATCCAGCTTCTTTCTTATGGAGAAGAGGGGGATATTTTTAATAAAAAAGTTTCAATTGTTGGTTTTGCAGGACCCAGGGATAAAGAGATTGGTGATAAAAGTTATTATGGAAATGCAATGGAAGATTATGAGACAATTATAGATAGTTTTTCTTCTGTAAAGCATTCTGATAAAATAACTTATGGTGAAGAAACTTTGTATAAGAAAATAATTCTTGCAGACTATATGGAGCAGAAGGGAACTGTTGTTGAATTATGTGAAGAGTTTAAAGAGAAATATCCGAATTCTGGCAAGAATTTGAAGAAGTATTGTGATAATGAATACAAGCTTTCAAGTTCTGAGATTGCAAGCAGAAGTGTTATGATTAATGGGCAATTTAGAAAAATTTCTTTTGAGGGAATTTACGAGCCAAGTCTTGAAGATTATAGTGCAGAAATAAAAATAAAAAATTCTGATGGAGAAGTAACTTTTCCTGTTTTAAGGAAAAATCAGATTATTTATTTAAATGAATCAAGAAAGGAATCTATCCAGCTTATTTCTATTGGGGATGATTCAGCTAAAATAAAAGTAAATCTTGTTAAGGATGGAAAAATTATTTCTGATACAAAAACATTAGAAAAAAATATTATGGAAAGTTTTGGAAGTAAGCATACTTTTATTTTGATAAAAGTGAATTTGAAAAAGTCTGCAAGAGTTTCAGTTATTCCTAATATAGATAATGTTGGAACAGAGGCGAATTTTGGGTTTAAAATTGGAATTGAAAAAAGAGCGATAAAACTTTCTCCTGAAAAAACCAAGGAAATAATTGATGGGCTAAATGAGACAATTGAACAATGGACAGAGATTTCTGAAAGTCTTGGAACTGTTGTTAAGGGACTTAAGACAGCTTGTTTGGGTGTTGGTGCATGGTTAACTGTTAAAAACTTTTTTGCAAATACTGAAGGAAAAGCAATTGCAAGGCAGGAAGTTATGAGGGGCGAAGGGGGATGGTATGAGCGTTGTGCTGATTTAGTTGCTGGTAAAGAGTATGATTCAATAGAGGAATGTATGTATCATAAAGGAGATGAAATTGATAATGATGTTGATGCATATTATAATGAATTAAAAGAACAGAATGAGGAGATTAAAAATTTGCAGAAAGGTTTTACTGAACAAAAGGAATTTTTAGGAGAAACTTATGTTAATACTGAGGAATTTGGGAAAGAGTATATCCCTCTTGTTAAAGACGAGCTTGGGAGAATTCTTGATGGAGAAATAAATGTTGGAGGAGGGGAAATGATTAATACTTCAGAAATTATTAATATGATAACTCCAAATACAGTTTCAATTGGGCAAGCAAGAAGTTTGCAGTTAAATTCTAGAGTTGATTCTAAGATGGCAAAGAAAAAATTGAATAAAGAATTGGTTGAGCTTTATAATGCTAATAAACAAAATGCTGAAAGAACTAATTTTGTTGAGGGAATAAATGAAAAACAAGGATTAAGTGGGGTTGGATTTGATTGGGGAAGAGAGAAGGATTCACAAGAAAAGAGATATGATGGGGGGGTTTCTAGTGGATTTGGAAATATTGGATCTGGAGAATCTGTTCCTGTTCAAGGTTTTGGATATGGTGGTGAAAAGTATTTATTAGAATTAAATGAGGATAAAAGAGGAGATTATTCAGTAATGGCGGTTTATGATTTAAATGGTGTAATAGAAAATGATTCAAAGAATCTTTCTAAAGAGATTAATAAACAATTTTCTTTTAAAAGATTTGACGAGACATCTTATAAGAATCTGTATACATCTTCACTAAGTGATCCTAAGAATCCTGTGTTGAAATATTATGAAACAGAACCTTACAAAGGGCTTCCTGC
>JAUXAD010000016.1 GCA_030620045.1 archaeon | reverse complement strand
TTTAAAATAGTTCTGTTCTCTTTTTGTTTTAAACCATTGAGTAAAAGATTTCCCAATTCCAAAACCTTTAATCCTTTGTTTTATTGCTTCAACATCTACAAAATAAATCTTGCTTTCTCTCAATCTAAAATTAGAAGGATTAATATCATTTGCGTCAAGAGCCATTTTAGGTTTAACTTTTCTTTTTAGAGTTCGATAAAAGTCCATAATCTCTTGATATTCTTCTTTAGAAATCAATGGTCTTGGATTTGTTATAATACTTGATTTTTTGTTTTCAATATAAACTCTTTCATGTTCAGGAGCTACATTTCCAGTTAATAATTCTTTTATGTGTATCTCAAATCTTTTATCCAAAGGACACTTTATCTTAACATTATTTATATGTCCTGCAATTTCTCCAACTTGATAAATAACATCCTTTATTTCCTTATGTCTCAAATCTCTCCCTTTAATATACTCGTAAAAAACATTTTTGCCGTACCTCCCTAAAAATTTCGGAAGGATATTCTGCTCTCCCCAAATTCTTTCAAAATCTTCATAAGATTTAGCTCTTTTCAATGTCTGACACTTCCTCACAACATATTTCATTCCCTTATATTCGACAATGTGCGCTTCTTTACTCCATCCGCCATATCCTAAATCAGAGTTTAATACAGATATTTTTCCTTGTTTTAAAATTTCTTTCATTTTCTCATAGGACAGTTTTTGCAAAATTTATTTTCATGTTTATCAATAATTTTCAAGATAGGAAGAATAGTTTCTTTATTCAAAAAGTAAATTCTCTGTTTTCCTTTTTGTTTTACTTCGACAATATTACAGCATCTTAATGAAGCCAGTGCATGAGATAATTTACTCTGCTCTATTTTCAATTCATTTACCAATTCATTTACAGAACTCTGTTTTTCTTTCAATGCAGAAATAATCTTAATTTTAATTGGATTAGCAAGATTTCTAAAAAAGAAATGATATGTATTGTACTTCATATGAATTATATTTCATATATGTTTATAAATATTCTGTTTCCTAGAAGAATAATTAATCTTCAAGCAATCCCTTCTTTTTGAGATACCCTTCTAAAAGTCCCTTAGACACTTTTCCAATTTGTCGTACTTTATTAGGACAATCTTGAATTCTCCCATATAAATCAACAGCAGAATAAAGGGTGAGAAGATCATTCTTATTCACCTTAAATTGATGTCTTCTTAAAACATTATACAAATGAGTACCAGTCTTTCTGTTCAGTCCAAGTTCCTCAGCTGTTGTTCGAAGCTCATCTATTTCAACAATTTTACTTTTTAGAACAACTTTAAAGTTTTTGAATAAGATTTCCTCAAGTAAATTTAGAGATTTCTCTTGTACAATTAATCCTTCAGAATCTAAAGCATTCTTATAATCTTCAAGTGATTTTTTAATTGATTTTTCTTCTTCCATCATATCTTTTATGTAAAATTCATCTTTATAAATTTTTCTAGAACGCCCACACCAGAAACCAAACCTAGACACCTAAAAGGGTTAGATAAAATAATTAATTTTCTTCTAATTCACATTTTACACAAATCCATCTTTTCTCAATACAACAATAGTAAGTTTCCTCTAAATGTTTTTTACAAATTAAATGTAGACCGTCAAATGACATTTTCGCCTCAAATTTAAGAAATGGGCACAGAGGGAATCGAACCCCCAGCTGGCGGTCTGGAGCCGCCTATTTTACCATTAAACTATGCACCCATAATATCACAAGAAATAATTAATTTTTAACTCTTCCTATCCTAAATTCTTAATCTCTTTAATCTCATCTCCAGAAATCGCACATCCTTTAAACTTAACAGCATAGAGCAAAGCATCTAATAAAACATGATTCCCAAACTCCACAATCTTTTTTTTGTACATAATATAAACTAATTCAGATGACCGAATAAATTTAAATCCTTTAAAAAATTTGAAATTTTCCTTCTTAAAACTTATTTTCGTACGCAATTTTTTCTGCAATAATCTTTCTAAATTTTCCGGCTTCTCTCCAAGCATCCTTGTTGTTCTTTCATCAACAGCAATAACATGATTTATCTTTTTTTCATCCAAAATCCTACTTAAAGCTAAACAAGAAATCTCCCCAGAATCAATTAACTTAATATCTTCTCCTCTCCCATGAAAAGTGCTATTTGCAATATTTTTAATTTCAATAACTTTTTTTGAAACTTCGGTTTCATTTACATTTAAAGAAGAAGGCATTTCAAGAACTTTTTCATCTAACAATTTTTTCAATCTTAAAGCCTCAAGCTCAAATCTTTTTATTGTAATCGGCTTGTCAATAATTTCTCTTTTCACATCTTTAGTTATGATAAATTTTCCTTTGAAAACTTTTTTTAATTTTCTAAACTCATTAAATAAGCCATTCATAGATAATGTTATTAATGTGCTAGCGTCGAAGATTATTACTTTCATTTTAAATCCTCAGGAAGATGGTTTACATCATTCATAAATTTTAAAGCCCAAGTTTTATATTTATTACTCCACACCAGAACACTTAATCCAGTATTTTGCTGAAGGAAACGAAGAAGCTGTTTCCTCAAGGGAAGTCGAACAAAATAACCCATTATAATCCTATTTGTAATTCCATGGGCAACTATAAGGATTTTTTTATCTTTCTCCTTTTTTTTTGATAGGTCCTTTAGAATTTTTTTTAGTCTTTTAAGTCGGCGGTAAAATATTCCTCTAAATCTTTTTCTCAGATAATTACTTTCATATTCATTTAATTCGTCAAAACTCTTCTTAATAGGAACATTAATAATTTTAGAAATTATCTCTGCTGTTTGTTTACTCCTCTTGAGATTACTACAATAAATATATTTTATATCAATTTTTTGTTTTCTTAAACTTTTACCTAAACATTCTGCTTGCCTTTTCCCTCTTTTTGTCAAGGGAGAATTTTCATCATCGGTAATCCGGGCATTGTGTTCTGATTCTCCGTGCCTAACAAGCAATATTTTCATCCAAACATCTCCATTGCAAGTTTAATTCTTGATTTAACACCCAAGGTTTTACTTTCAGGAACATCAGAAATTCCTGTTTGCCCAGCATACTCTGCAAGCTCAAACATAGTAATTCCTAAAAGACTAGCGGTTTTTTCCATAGAAATACCATGCTCATAAATTCTCGAAGCCTTATTTATGCTCGCTCTTCTAAAAACATCTTTAATATAAATCTTAAGTTTTCCAGATAATTTATTAATTGCTTTTCTAATCAAATCCAAATTTTCTTTAAACTTTTTTTCATCACCTTTTTTCAAAGCAATTGTAGAATTCTTAATTGCTAAAATAATTATCTTATTAAAATCCTTCCATCCAGGATATTTTCCATAATTTTTCCTTTCAATTATTTTACTTAAAGAATAAACTATAACAGCAACAGCAATATTATCAGGATCTTGGCTTAATGAGGCTGTATGAATTGTTTGATTGCTCAAGTCCTTTAATTTAACAATATTTTCTTTTTCAATAGCCTCTTTTGTTTCCTCAAAAATCCTGAGGATATTCTCTTTTTCCTGCATAAAAAGAAAAAGAAAAAAGATTATTTAAAGGTTGATATTTTTATATATCCATGAAAAAAGCAATCTTAGATACAAGTTTTATTTTAAGTTGTATAAAAAATAAAATAGATTTTTTTGAAGATCTTAAGTTCAAAGGATTTCAAGCTGTAATCCCACACCAAGTCATAAAAGAATTAAAAAAACTAAATGCAAAACTGGCCTTAAAACTCTTAGAAAAAAACAGATTTAAAAAAATTGATTTAAAACAAAAAAATGTGGACAAGGGATTGATAAAGATTGCAAAAGAAAAAGATGTTATAATTGCGACTCTAGATAGAGAAATAAAAAAGAAAATCAAAAGTCCCAAATTAATAATTAGAGGAAAAAAGAAATTAGAGGTTATCTAACGCACAGCAACTTTTAAAAACCATTTCTCACTTTATTTTTCATCTAAAATGTTTTATTTAATTGAAGTTGAAGATTATGTAAGAGTAGAACCAAAATTATTTGGTTTGCCTACTACTGAGGCGGTTGATAAACAACTTAGAGAAATATACACAGATTATTATAACAAAGAATTCGGAAAAGTTGTTGTAGTAGTTGAAGTTTTAGAAGTAAGAGAAGGAGTAATAATTCCAGGAGATGGTGCAGCATATTATGATTCAAAATTCAAGTTACTTGTCTGGAAACCAGAATTACAAGAATTAGTTTATGGAACAATCTCAGAAATTACAAATTTTGGAGCATTCATCAATATGGGTATTATGAGAGGAATGATTCATATTAGTCAAACAATGGACGATTATGTAAGTTTCAGCAAGGCAAATTCTTTACTTGGAAAATCAACTAAAAGAAGTTTAAAATCAGGAGATTTATGTTTGGCAAGAATTGTAGCACTTAGTCATAAAGGCGATGAACCAAAAATAGGATTGACAATGAGGCAACCAGGTTTAGGAAAATTAGAATGGATTAAAGAAGATGCTCTGAAAAAAGAAAAAGATTCTAAAAAAGCTTTGAAAGCAGAAGAAGCTTCAGTTAAAAAAGCAGGGGGAAAGAAAAAGTAAAATGGCAAAACCAAAAGCATGTAAAATATGCAATAAAATATATGAAGGAGATAAATGTCCTAACTGTGATTCTAAAGAATCAACAGACAGTTTCAAAGGAAGAGTTGTTGTCTTAAATCCAGAAAAATCAGAAATAGCTAAAAAATTAAACATTAAAAGCAAAGGAAATTTTGCAATTAAAACAAGATAATTCTAAAATGGAAAATTTTAAGATATTAGAAGAAAAAGAAAATCAATTGTTCAATAGAAAAGAAATTCAAGTAAGTATTGAAGCAGAAGTTACTCCAAGTAATTCAGATATAGAAAAATTGATTTCTGAAAAATTTTCTACTCAAATTGAAAATATAAAAATAAAAAAAATCTTAGGAAAATTTGGTTCAAAAACTTTCACAGTTTTTGCTAATATTTATGCTTCAAAAGAAGATAAAGAAAATATAGAACCTAAATCAAAAAAGAAATCTGCAGAAGGAGAAGTTCCTGAAGAAACAACACAACCAGAAACTCCTTCACAACCTGTAGAAGCTCCTGCGACTGAAACACAAGCTCCTGCAAAAGAACCCGCCCAAGAACAAGCTGAAAATAAAGAAGAAGAGAAAAAAGAAGAAGCTGAACATCAAGAACTTGCTAAACCAGATGAAGAGCCTACTCAAGAAAATAAAGTAGAGGAAAAAGCAGAATAATGGCAAAGAAAATAAAAAAAGGAAAAAAACCGCACAAGAACAAACCAACTAGTAAAAAGTATAGTAAATATAAAATTGAAGGAGATAAAGTTACCAGAGAAAGATTTTGCCCAAGATGTGGACCAGGAGTTTTTCTGTCAAAATCTCAAGGAAGATTTTATTGTGGCAAATGCCATTATTCAGAATTTGAAGGAAAAAAAGAAGTTAAAGAACCTGAGAAAAAAGAATAATTTTATATAGTTTTAACAAAATATTCTTCTTATGGATATCTTTGAAAAAAAATATGGGGTAGAAATAGATGAAAATGTGAAAGATTTTCATAAGGGTAGAAGAATGTTTTGCGTCTATCAAAATAAATTATTTATTGCAGAACCAAATTTAGAATATTCTCATGCAGATTGGTTTGAAAAAAATGGTTGGATTTCAAAAGAAAAAGATGAGTTAATGGATGAAATTATTAGAGGTATTGTTGACAATAAAGGAGATATTTCTTTTTATATTGGATATGATTTTAGAATAAATAAAGAAATAGAGATTATATTTTTTTCTTATCTTAAAGAATTAATTGAAAGATTTAAATTAAAGCACAATGCTAAAATTTTTGGAGGTTGGATTAAACAAGAAACTGGAAAAATATGGCGTCCAAGGAAAGAATATGGCAAAATAGAAGATAATTATAAAACCTAGGAGCAGTGCCAATTAAGTTCCCTCCTCCATTTTTGGTGTATCTAGATAATAATGATTATAAAACCCTCTAAGTGAATCTAGTTTTGGTTTGAAACATTATTTCTATGAGGATTTTCTTTAACTTTTAGTGGCCAGTGAGGTGTTAATTCCAACTCTGACAGCCTTAAAGCGATATAATTTGAGTTTGTTATTTCAGGAGACTTTCCTGCTGCCTGAAGAAAATTTCCAAAAAGCCCCCCAAACGTGTATTTTTCTATACGTCCCTTTTCCCTAATTTCTTCAATATACGGTCTTACACTTCTTTCCATTAAATTTTCATATGATTCCAGTACTTCTTTAAATGTTGCTTCATCAACAGGTCCCGCCGCTAAAAGAAAGTTACAATCTACTTCTTTTGGACATCCTAAACTCCACTTATTGTTATGATAATAACGTATATTAGGGTCATTTACCCTTGGTTCAACTTGGATAATCTTGTATTTTGCAATATGCGTTTGCTTTTCTATTAAAGGACCTTTATAGAGGATCCCAAAAAAACTCCACCCATCTTGTCTGACATTTTTTTTAATTGCAGGACAACTTATCATATCGAAAAAATCCCTATGTTCACCTACTGTATCAAAGAAGACTGTACCTAAAGGAATTGAAACTTCCTGTTCTATTGGTTTTGATTCACATGTCTTCTTCAAATCCCCTCTTAAATATGTTTCTCCACAAATTTTGCAGGTTCTTCCATGACAATCAACATATTTTTCTTCTCCCATTTTCTCATCTACTCATCTGAGGTTAATTAATGATCATAAAACCCTAGGAGATTCTTTAAGTCAACAAAATAGATAACTCAAAGCCTCTCCTGGGTAAAAAGAGGTGATAAGATATATAGAACCTTTTACTATATAAATCTTTCGTTCTTGTTACCCTTGAGGAATGACAAGAAGTAATTAGGATAAAGTAGTAATTCGAAAACTTATTTCTGCGCATATCTAATACTTTAGGTACTACTTCCCTAACAAATGTAGGCACTACTTACTTTCTTGTAAGAAAATAGGAGTTTATTTACCTTTACAAACAATTATAAAATTCTTTCTAAAGGTACCTTTTTTTCTGTTATAATATAATTACGACTATAATCTCTCGGGTGATCTTTCATAGTTTCTACAAATTCCTTTGAAGATCCAGGATTTTTTCCAATATCAAAAGTATAGGATGTAGCAAATTCATTTAATGCATCTATCATTGTTCCATCATATTGCCACCTTACACCAGCCATTTTTGCTCTTCCTATATCATAGAAAAGTTTTCTATGATGTCCTTCTCCTTCATATGGAACAATTGCGATTCTTTTTTCTTCAGGATGTATAATAGCTAACTTACTAAAATCAGTGATAAAAGCATCATATGGACAACCATCTAAACCCTGGAATCCAAAAGTATCATCCCAATATCTAGGGTGAGCCATTGCAGCAAATTTTGTTATAACTGGGACTTCATCCTTACTTTTGAGATTTTGGATCATAAGCTCTTTTTCATCGTCAGTAAAATAATCCATTTTCTCAAATTTTTTTCTTTGTTTTTCAATCAACTCATCAAATTCTGGAGTACCATTAGTAACAATATTAATACCAGTAACATAACAATCACCTCTTCTAGTCCTCTCATCTGGATGATCTGGTACACCATGGATTAATTGATATAATGAGAATGATTGTTCTATTAATTTGCGATCTTTAATGCTAATAGGAAAGTTGAATATTTTAGCCATGAATTCATAACAAGAACATTAATTTATAAATATTACCTTTCTTGATTTATTGCAACTAAAATGAAAAAAGCTAAAGGAGATAATATAAAACAACAGCAAATTCATGATTTATTGTTTAATAGAGAGATTGGATGGCAAGAAATTATTTATGACCTAATCAATACAGAACAATTAGACCCTTGGGATATCAATATAACAATTTTAACTGACAAATATCTGGAAAAAGTTAATAAAATTGAAGAAGCAGATTTCTTTACCTCAAGTAAAGTTCTTTTAGCAGCTGCACTTCTTTTAAAAATTAAATCAGAAATACTATTGAATGAGTATGTCAAAAGTATAGACGAAATTCTTTTTGGGAAAGAAGAGAAAAAGAAATATGTTTTAGAAAAAATAGAATTAGAAGGAGAAATTCCAGAATTAATCCTTAGAAGCCCCATACCAAGATTCAAAAAAGTTACACTAAAAGAATTAATCGAATCTTTAAATAAAGCAATTACTACAGAAAATAGAAGAATTAAAAAAGAAATAATAAATAGAAACGCCTTTAGAGAAGCTTCTTTTTCTATGCCAAAAAGAAAATTCAATATAAAAAATAAAATACAGGAAATCTATGATGAATTGTTCCATCATCTTGAAAAAAATAAAAAAAATAAAAAAATCTCTTTCACAGAGTTCATTGGAAAAAACAAAGAAGAGAGGATAATTTCTTTTTTACCTTTGCTCCATTTAGAAACTCAAAAAAAAATCTGGCTTGAACAGGAAACTCATTTTGATGAAATTCACATTTGGCTTAAAGAAGTTTATTTTGAACACAATCCAGATCCCTTTGCTGAATTAAAAGAAGAAATTGAAGAAAAAATAGAAGAACTTGATGACGAAAAGAAAAAAAGACTTGAAAAAATTAATAAAGATTTCAAGTCTCCAATTGGCGAATGATTTTGTTTAACTTAAAATTCTTGCTCGTAAACTCACAAAAATGAATTAATAATTAATAAATAGAACACTATAACTAAATTTTTTCATTAACAAAATAATATCAATTGCGCAACAGCGCAGTATTTTTAAATTAACAATTTAATTCTATATTATGAAAACCGCAGTTCTCTTCTCTGGTGGAAAAGATTCTTGCTTTTCAGCATATTTAGCAAAGAAAAAAGGCTATGAGTTGACTTGTCTTATTTCAATTTTCTCTGAAAATGAAGAAAGTTATATGTTTCACACACCAAATATAAAACTTGTAAAACAACAATCAAAAATTATGGGAATTCCATTAATTGTTCAAGAAACAAAAGGAAAAAAAGAAGAGGAATTAGAGGATTTAGAAAAAGCGATTAAGTTAGCTAAGGATAAGTATAATATTAATTCTGTAGTTAGTGGAGCTTTAGCATCTAATTATCAGAGATTACGTATAGAAAATATATGTAAGAAACTAAACTTAAAATCAATAAATCCCTTATGGAATAAAGATGAAATTGAATATTTAGATGAATTAATAAAAAACAAGTTTAAGATTATAATTACAGGAGTTTTTGCATATCCTTTAGACAAAATCTGGTTGGGTAAAATTATTAATAAGAAATTTATCGACGAAGTCCAAATTCTAAAAGAAAAATACAAAATTCATCCTGCAGGAGAAGGCGGAGAATTTGAGACATTTGTTCTTGACTGTCCCTTGTTTAAGAAACCCCTAAAACTTACAAGTTCAAAAATCTCTGGTGAAAAAAATTCTTGGAGAATGAATGTTAAAATAAGATGAAAATTAATCTTGAAGAATTAAAACAAAAACTTAAGCAATATAATAAAAAAGATATAATTATTACTAAACACGCAGACTTGCAGGCTTTTGTGAGGGAAGTAAATTTAGAAGAAGTTAAGAACAACATAATAAATCCAGAGAAATTGGTCTATGCGCAAAAACAAGAATCACAAAAATTAGACAAAGAGAAATATGATTGTTATTTTGCTTATTCCAAACACCTTTATCATAGATATGCTTTAGTTTTAAACGGAAAAGTTATTATAGTAACAATAATTAAAATAAATAGAGACTGGCAAAAAGCAATAGGTTAAAATGGAAAAATTCAACTTTGATTATGATTCTGAAAATGATGATTTATTTGTTTATTTAGAGGGTAAAAAATCATCTGGAGCAATAGAACTTGGAAATTTTATTTTGGATTTTGATGATAAATATAATCTGGTTGCTATGCAAATTCTCAATGTTTCTGAAGTTCTCTCAAAAATTCTCTCAAAAATAATAGAAATTTCTAAAATAAAAGAAATAAAAATGGAGATTATTAATTTTAGAAATATGGACGCCATTAAATTTAAAATTTCTGATAATAATACAGAAGAAAATGCAAATATTTTAATTCCCCATATTAGAGAGGAAAGTCCTGTTTTGAGATATTAAAGAAGGAAAAAATAGTTGGAGGAGAGAGGTTAGAATTTAGGATGTTCTGTTACCTCTTCAGGACTTTTAGTATAACAATCTTTAAAAAGAAAATATGATTTTTATTTTTACTCATAATTGCGTGAGGTTTGGGTTGGCGTCCTCGTAAAATAAGGCGAGGTAAGGTATGGCTCACGCATTTTTAAAAAAATGGTAAAATTCAAAGTTTTAAAAGAAGAGATTAAACCATTTGTAAATGCGAGTCACACCACGTTACCAAAGGAACATACTGATTTTGAAATTCCTATTCAAATAACTTTTGAAGGTTATGAAGGAGGTCTTGGTTTGGGATATTTAGAAAATAAATTGATTTTATCTCTTAATGGGAGTAGATATGCAAGAAGAACTATCCGTGTAAGAAGTAGTAATGAGATATTAGTTGGCTTTAGAAAAGAGGAAACTTACGAATTACCAATCATCATTAAAGAAATTGAGAAACATTTAGAATTAATTATTAAAAAACATGCTACTGAAAGTGAGGAGAAAGCAAAACAAAGAGAAGAATCTGAAGAAAAAAGAAGACAAGATTTAGAAGAAGTCAAGGAAAAACTGGAAAAATTGGATTTTAGTTAAGAAACTAAATTACTCTAAAGATTAATGCTTAGTAGCGAGAGGTTAAAGTTTAGAATAGAACATACTTCTTAATATAACAATTATTAAGAAGATTTAATTTTGATTATTTCAATGATAGATTTAGATAATGATAAAGATAAAATAATATGCAGAGGAGAAGACCTTGAACGAGAAATAAAAGATGTCCAAAAAAAATTTGATATATCATATAACAGATTAAATTATCCTAGAAGAGAATTATGTTTTTTTAAAGAAAGTAAAAGATTTCTTAATGAAAGTAGAAAAAGGTTAAGGAAGTTTATAAGACCCTTTAATGAATATGATTCTTATGTGAGCCAATATCTTAATGAGATAGCCACAGCAAGAAATATTATTGTAAAAGGTAAAAACTCTCCCTTGACTCCTGAAGCTAGACAAAAATCCCATATCTTTTCTGAACAAGTAATAATGCAATCTAAGAGATTGCATAATTCATTAAAATTCTTTCAAGAGAGCATAATAAATTTTGAAAAAGAATTAACAAACACCAAACTTCTTTATGCTACTTACATATTACTTGCTGTTGGAATTATACAAATCATTCCTTTTATACTAAGATTAATTGATATTTTAAGTAAAATAATTTTTAATTTTAAAATACCTATTTAATTTATTCTCTGATAACGATAAACATCTTTAATAAAATCAGCGTGGTATTCTCCTTTTGAAGGAGCATTTAATAAATTAAGAAAAATTTGTTTGGGAACTCCAAAATATTTATATGTCCCATTATGAAATTTTATTACTAAGGTTTTTGTTTCTTCGTCATACCCAACTGAATCAAGATTACTTGATTGAACTTTTATCATTTCCATTTTTATTTATTTTCCTAAAATTATCAACTTCTCGTTTTTCTTTTGTAATTGGAGTTTCATAAAACAATTGTTCTAAAAGTTTTATAAAATTTTCAAGTTGGGGTTTTGTTTTCAAAATATATTTTCCATTCTTCTTTACTAATTTATTGTTGTATTGTTTATCATAATCTTTATACTTCTTCATTAATTCTTTATCTGAAAAATCGATTTTTTTGTCTATCAAAAATCCCAATCTTTTCTTAAATTTATCTGTTGTGTTCTCAAATATTGTATCTTTTATTTCAAACATGTCTTCTGAAAAAAATTCTTTTGCTTCTTCTTTAGTTGCTTCTCTATAAAATTTAACTGCATCCTTAATAATTAGTTTTAAGCTATTAAAATTCCTAAAATACAATATCTTTTTATTAATATCATAATAAACATCTACTTTAGCAGATAAACTTATTTTATCGGGCTCTTCTTTGTAAGTTGGACCTAAATCAAAACCTAACAATTTTTTTGCCCCCATATGCTGTGTTGGATAAATTTTTTTTAAACAAACAACTTTTTTGGATGTATCTATAAGATAGATGACATCGATATCTTTGTACTGCTTTTGATTTGCTTTATTATTATCTAATGAGTTCAAGTTTAATTGAATATCTGAGAAAAAATTTCCTTCGCTTTCTTCTGAAATTTTTATGTAATATAATTCATCATCTCCCAATGTTGAATGCAAATTATCTAAGAAATCAATTTTTTTCAAATCATCAATATCATATTTGAATAATTTAATTACTTCTGTATAATCATCTGATTTTTCATCAAATAATATAACTTGGATGTTATTCTTCAGGCTCGCAAAAATTTTATTGCCCATCTTAATTCTCCACTTCTATAAAAGTGTAATTATTTATTCTTTTTAATTTCAAATCTTTCATAGACTTTTTATTCTTTATATCTTTTCTTTTTGATATGAGGAGGTAGCTTGACATTTGAGTAGATATCTCATAGAATCTATAACTAAAAAATAGCCAATAGAAATTAAAAAAAGATACGCTCTCAAGTTTAACCCAAATAAGATATATAATCAACGATAAAAAACTAACTTCCACAATATTTGTTGTAATGCTTTTTAACCCCAAACTGATTATTACTAAACCTAAATAGGCTGGAATATAAGTAAATTCTAATGGTCTGATACTATTTATTTTGTCTTGGTGGTCTATTTGGTTTTTGTTTTTAACTGCAAATAAACAAAGTAAGGAGAAAATTAAACCAATAAAAAAATAGATTGCATAATTAATGATTTCAGATACTTTAAAGAGATGGATTTTGTTGGCGATAAAATAAAATAATAAGAACAAATAGAATGAACCAAAAGATAAAAAGATTTTAGTCGAAAAAAGAGAAACAAAGAAATCTTTGAGGCATTTTAAGAATTTCATTCTTTCTCTCCAACAACTTTAATTTCATCCTTCGTCAAACCATATAACTTATAGACTTCTTCGTCAATCTCATAATCAACATTCTTAATCTGCTGTTCAAGTTGCACTTTTTCATTTCCAGAAATCTTGTCGTCGTGAATTTTCTTTTGAAGTTCAATCATTTGTTCAACAAGTCCGACAATTTTTTGTTCTTGGGATTTTGAAGTTGAAAGTTTTATTGGCAGGTCTTTTATTTCAAAGGTTCTCAATTCTATAAATCCTCCTCTCATAGCAGTATTGCCATACTTATTTCTAGAATACCAACCAATTAATTTTGAATTTAAAATTGCTAGAAGGTATTCCAAGGATATTTTATTATCTAAAGAATGTAAAATATAAATAGTATTAACTGGGATAAAATCTTCTGAATTAATTAAAGTAGCAGTTGGATAAAAACATATTTTTTTCATTAAAATAGCTGGTAAATCTAGTTTCCATTCTTTTTTTGCATCTATCCTTTTTTGAGAAGGAAGAAAATTATATCTCTCAATTTCCCTATTAGTCAATGCAAATGAATTTCCTTTCTCAGTTATTGATTTACTTGTAGGTTTTGCTCTATAGATTTTTATTAGTTTTTCTCCTTTAATTTTGTCTAAAATTTTTGCCTCATTTGAATCTTGTTTAAGATTAAATCCTTTTTTATAATCAAATGAATTTTGTTCTATTTTATTAACAGGAGTTTCTGTTAAATTAGGATTATTTGGAAAGATTACATTAACTATATTTTTGATAGAATGATTTTTTCTTATTATAACAACATAAGGATAAGTAGAAGCATCATCAAACACATTTAGTTGGGAAACATCTACGATACTTTTTAATTCATTTTCTAAAATTAATTTTCTAAGGGGCTCTCCATATTTGGTAATTGTAAATTTGTTCGGAGTGATGAATCCTAGATAACCGCCTTGTTTCATTATCTCTAAAGATTTCTCATAAAATAAAACATATAAATCATATTGTTGAAAAGAGGTCTTGTAATTTTTTTCAAAGAATTTTTTCTGCTCTGTAGGTAGATTTCTATTATTAACATAAGGAGGATTCCCAATTACAACATCAAAACCACCGTTGCTGAAAACTTCTGAAAATTGGGCATTCCAGTTAAATGCCTTGTCAAATCTTGAATCAGAAATTAAACTATTTCCATTCTTGATATTATTTAGTAGGTTTGGCAATCTTTTATTTTTTGTTTCTCTTGTTTCTTCTTCTAAAATCTTCAGCAATAAATTAAGCTGTGCAAGTTCAACTGCTTTTTCATCCAAGTCAACACCATAAATGCAATTAAGTAAGAGTGTTGCTTTTTGTCCCAATGTTAATCTTTCTTTGTAATCTCTAAAACTATCCCATCTTTTAGATTTCTCTCCTTTCTTTAATCTCTCTTCAACAATATTAATTAATTCCTGAAATGCTCTGATTAAAAAACTCCCTGAACCACAGGCAGGGTCAACAATCTTAATATTCAATACTTCATCTAAAGATTTATTCTTACAATATTCTCCAATTGTATTCCTTACAATATAATCAACAATATAAGAAGGAGTATAATAAATTCCCATTTTTTTTCTTTTTCCGCTTACTAAATCCAGCTTAACTCTTTTTTCTGTCCCTCTTAAAACAACTCCCAAATACTGCTCGTAAATACTACCAAGCAAATCAACAGGAATCTCATCAAACATATATCTCTCCTGTTGATGCTGTGTTCCATAATACAAACCTCTTACAACTTTCACAAGAGCCTTATTGTCAAAAAATGCTTCTTTTTCTAAGAGTCCTTCTAAGAATAATTTAGAATTATATGTTGCATCAAATCTTTTGAATTGTGCTTTCAAAACTGCCCAAAGATTCATATCTGTATGTCCTTCTTCAACATCCTTAATAATTGTCAAAAGAAAATCTTTTGCCTCCAAACCCCTGTCTTCAACAGAACGCATAAAAATTAATCTATCAATCAAAATCTGCACAATTTCATCAATTTGTCCAAGTGAAAGGGGCATTCTTTTATTTTTCAAATCTTTTGAAAGCCATTCTCTAAATTGTAACAAATCAGTTAAAATAGATTTATCGATTGGTTTAATTAATCTTTTATCTACATTTTGGAGAAGTTTATTTATCTCTTCTTTTTCAAAACTTTCTCTTGACAAAAGCCATAACCTGTCAAAATCTTTTACAAAATCTTCACAATTAAATCTTAAATAGTCAGTTTTGTCTTTTAACAAATTATTATCTATATTCTTGATATTAGATAATGCGTGATAAACTCTAATTCTTGCAAAGTTAGTCAAAATTGCAAATTTTATATTCTTGTGGTAAGCATAAGAAACTGCCTGTCTTCCTTGCTCTTCTAATAAAGAAACATTTGTTTTCTTCGCTTCAATAACTAATTTATTTTGGTTTCCTATCCTTAAAATATAATCTGCTCTACCTTTCAAAACTCTCTTTTCCTTTTCTATATCTTCTTTCTCCCAACCTAAAATCTCAAATAATGGCTCAATAAACCTAAATTTAATCTGTTCTTCAGGCATATTGCCAAGTTCTTTTTTAGGAATAGCCAAAAATTTCTCAACTATCTTTTTTACTTCTTCTTTAGCTTTTTCTTTGGTTATCATATTGTATCAAGAAATATCTACTATTTTAAATTTACCTATTCACACCTCCCTCTCCCTAACCAAATTATTAATTCCTCTTCCTCGTCATAATCAAATCCTTCTTAGTCCTCTTCTCCAAAACTAAAACCCTTTCCCTTCCTGTAATCATGTCCTTAACCTTGAACACTTTCTTTTTAACTTCTTGAGCTCCAACAAAAATAACTTGCTGAATACCATAACTATTTGCATATTCCAAAGCCTTGCTTGGTTTTCCATAAAAAATAGAAACATAATTTCCAAAATTTCTCAACTTCTTTGCAATCTCGATTGCTTTCCTGTCTTCATTCAAAGAAACAATCAAAACTCTTCTTTTATCTTCTTTAATTTTCAATAGAGAACTTAACCTATCTAAACCAAGAGAAATTCCAGTGCATTGAACACCTTCAAATTCATAACTTCCCCCACCACAAATAGTTTCTTTCATCTTAGAAGTTTTAACCTCAAAAACAGTTCCATTGTAATAACTCAAACCCCTTGACAAAGACGGCTGAAACTCTGCTTTAATTCCATAATTTTTAAGATATTTTTCAAACTCTTCAATCTCTGAATAAGCATCATACTTCTTAAAAAAATCCCTATCTTTCTTAACAATCTCCAAAACCTTTTCAGCACCATACTTCTTCAAATTATCTTTAATTTCTTTTTGAGAAATTTTATCAAACTTGTCAATCTCATTAATAACATTAACTCTATCTTTTTCTTTAACTTCTTCTTTCTCTAAAATTTCATTAAGCAACTTTCGATTATTAAAATAAATCTCAAACTTAATTCCCAATCTATCAAGTATATCTTTTGTAACCGCCAAAATCTCAGCTTCATCTTTTATTGTTGAGCCAACAATATCTGGATCAAATTGAGTAAACTGTCTAAACCTGTTTGCTGAAACAGGCTCATCTCTGAAAACAGGTCCAGATCTATAAACCTTATAAGGTAATTTTTGATTTTTCATAATTCTCTTCAAAGGAAAAGTTAATTCATATCTCAAAGCAAGTTTTCTTTTCCCTTTATCTTGCAACTTAAAAATATCAGAAACCGCTTCATCCTGAGCATTTTCTCCTTTAACAAATTCTTCATATTCAATCACAGGAGTTTCAGCTGGCTCAAAACCATATTTCTCAAAAGTTTCAACTAAAATTTTCCTAATCTCAGCTCTTTTCAAAGCATCTTCCCCAATATAATCATTAAATCCTTTAACTTTTTCCATTTTATTTTAATCTTTTTCTAAAGCTTGTATAGGTTCTTCCTTGTTTATAACCAAGCTTTCTAAATAAATTTATTTGAAGTTTGTCTGCATATAGATCAATTATTTTAAGACTTTTATTTTTAACAATTTTTTCAAATTCTTTTACCAAAGAATTACCAATACCATTTTTTCTAAACTTTTTCTTAACCGCTAAACCTAATAAATCAGACCATCTTTCCTTCTTATTATAAGTTCCAAAACAAACACCTATAATTTTTTTATTTTCAATTGCAACTAATAATACACCTTTACTTAATATTCTTTTATAATATTCTTCATTAAATGTTTCTTCTATGGTATCCATTTCTTCAAAAGAATCAATTAATTTCTTGATTTCTTTTATCTCAGATTTGCTTGCTTTACGAATTTCCATTTTCAATCTCCTTTTTCAAAAGGGTGAAAGGAGAGAATCGAACTCTCGTTTTGCGGACCACAACCACACGTTCTGCCATTAAACTACAGTCACCATAATTTAAACTAAATATGAAAGGTATAAAAATATTCGCACAGCTAAAGAAATCTTCTATATTAATGATGGGGATAACTCCCATAATTAGCTGTCATAAAAATATCAAATAAAAAGGATTTTTAAAGTTAACTAAAATTAAGATATCATGACAACAGAAATAAAATTAACAAAAGCTCTTGTAAGATTTAAAGGTAAATATCTATTATTAAAAAAAGCCAAAGATGCTTATTTCCCAGAAAACATTGGAAAATGGGAATGTTCTGGAGGAATCATAGAAAAAGATGAAAGTGCAGAAGAAACAGCCTTAAAAGAAACTGAACAAGAAACAGGACTTAAATGCGAAATTATCAAGGAATTACCCTCTTTGCGAATGACTGATAAAGATTATGACAGCCATTGTAGAATATTCCTCTTAGAAGCCCCTTCAGAAAAGATTAGTCTATCAAAAGAACACACAGAATATATGTGGATAGAACCAGAAAACGTTAAGAATATAAATTTAGTCCGTTATGCTAGTCTTCTTCTAGAATATTTTAATAATCCTGATATTTATTTGAATTAAATTTTATCTTGGTTTAATAAGGTCTTCTCCTGTTTTAGGATCTTTTACTCTCTCAATATAACCATCTTCTACCATCATTTCAATCATATCTTTTGCAGTTGATTCAGCTGTACGAAAAGCAGAATGTAAACCTCGAAAATCCTCATGAATTTTACAAACCACCACTCCTTCTATCCCAAAAGTGGAATATTTTCCCTTCCACAACCCCTCTTCTTCATCAAAAGTAAATTCATAATTTATAATATCTTCTCGATGACTATATTTTTTTTCAAATTCAAATTTAGAATCGCCAAGCTTTCCTTCAATAGATGAAACTCCATAACTATCTGTAAGATTTCCAATAATAGGACTTTCTGAATCTTCATTCTCTCTTACAAAAGAACCCCCAAAAGGAATTAATCCTTTAGGAACTCTTTCAAAGAACAATCCAGACATTGAATATAAACTACCCATTAACTCAATAATTTATTCTTCTTTTTAAAAATTTATATACTCAAATTATCATTTTAAATCATGAAATCCTACGAACTACTCGCCCCAGCAGGAGATTTTCCAATGCTAGTCGCAGCAGTAAATGCAGGAGCAAATGCAGTTTATTTCGGATTACAAGATTATTCTATGAGAGCAACTGCAAGAAATTTTAGCATAAAAGATTTAGATAAAATAGAAAAAATCTGCAAACCAAGAAATGTTAAACGCTATCTAACTCTAAATACAATAATCTATGATAATGAAATAAAAAACATAGAAAAAACAATAAAAAAAGTTAAAGGAAAAGTTGATGCAATTATTTGCTGGGATTTGGCAGTAATTCAACTTTGCAAAAAATATGAAATCCCCTTTTTCATTTCAACTCAGGCTTCAGTATCAAATACTGAAACAGCAAAATTTTACAAAAAATTAGGAGCAAAAAGAATTATTTTAGCAAGAGAATTAAATTTAAAACAAATCAAAAAAATCTCAAAAGTAATTGATATCGAATGTTTTGTCCATGGAGCAATGTGCGTCGCTGTTTCAGGAAGATGTTTTACTTCGCAATTTCTTTTCAACAAATCAGCAAATCGTGGAGAATGCTTGCATCCTTGTAGAAGAACTTACACAGTAAAAGATGATGAAGATAACCAATTAAGAGTCCAAAATAATAAAATATTCTCAGCTAAAGATTTATGCACATTACCTTTCATAAATGAAATGAAAAAATCAGGAATTACAGGATTTAAAATAGAGGGCAGAAATAGAGACCCCAGATACGTCGACACAGTTGTAAGAATTTACAGAAAAGCTTTAGGCAAAAAATTAACACAAAAAGAAATTCAAGAAGGAATAAAAGAATTAAAAAAAGTCTATAATAAGGGATTTTCATCTGGATTTTACATAAAATCTCCCACTTCAGATGATTTTTCTAAAACAGAACACAGCTCAGCAACAGAAAAAAAACATTTTGTTGGAAAAGTAACCCATTATTTCAAAAAAATAAAAGTGGCAACAATCAAATTAGTTTCAGAATTAAAAGTTGGAGATGAAATTATTATCCTGGGAAAAACAACTGGTTTAAAAAAATCAAAAATAAAACATATAGAGATAAATAATAAACCAGTTCAAAAAGCAAAAAAAGGTGATGAAATAGGATTAAAGCTTCCTCTTATAAGAAAAGATGATGAAGTTTATATTATAATAAAAAATTAAGTAAATTCAAAAGTATTGGTTGAACAAGGTTTTTCCTTTCCAGATGCATCTTCAAAATAAGCTGTAACTTC
>JAUXAD010000026.1 GCA_030620045.1 archaeon | reverse complement strand
AGTAGAAACTCCTGGAGAAGAAGAACAATGTGAAGTAAACTGTAGAACAAATGTGTGTTTTGAAGATGATGAATGTCTTGGTAGATGTCTTTCTGAATGCTGGAGAGATGATGGAGTAACTGTTCTTACAGAAGGTTATTGTAAATGGGTTGGCGAATACCAATTACTTAGATCTGAAGAATATATATGCCCTAATGGCTGTGAAGATGGAGCATGTATAAGAGAAGATGGATGTCCAAATGTAATCGGATGGAGAATTGAAGGTATTAAATGTTTTGTTGATACTGGCTGTGATTATGATTCTTCAAAAGATTATTATGATTCAGCAGAAGAATGTATAAAGGGTTTAGGAAAGGTTGAATATCCAGTAATAGAACCACTGGCTGTTCCAGATATATGCTCTGACTTGCTTATTGGAGAAGATATTAAAGGTTATAATTATCGTGAAACTAAATATAGTAGGATGGGTCCTGATGTATATTCAGAAGATGGCAAACAGATAGGAACAACAAAATGCTGTGTAGCATATTATAAAATTGATGTTGGTTCTGTGACAAGCAGTGTAGTGTATGTTTGCTCATATGATAACAGGGGAGATGTTGAAAATTCAATTCCATGGATAACCAAAGAAGACCACTATGAATTAGGAGAATACAATAGTCAGGCAGTGTATTGGATGAGAAAGAACGGTAATGAAGCAGTACTTTGGACAAATAACAATAATATTCTAGTAGTAGGTGATGAAGGTGGAGGCGCAATTCCAGGAGATATAGCAAAAGCTTACCTGAAAAAACATAAGAGTGATTTAGGAGATGTTGATGTAGAAATAGGAGAAGTTACTCAAGAGTCAACCACAACAACAGAAATTGGAGAACCAATAGATATCCCAGAAGACAAAATGTTTTATTCTTGTAATGGTTGTGAACTGGAAGGAAAATGTTATCCAATAGGATATAGGAAAAAAGGAGAATATTGTGGTATAGATAATCAATTTATCAGCCAGATAGGAAAGGGAAGTTGTGATAATAATTTTGAGTGTGAAAGCAATGTTTGTGTCGGAGATGAATGTGTTAGCTTGAACTTGATACAGAAGATAATTAATTGGTTTAAGAATTTGTTTGGTGCAGAATAAAACTACTTTTGGCGTGGGTTATTCTTGAAAATGAATTAGTTAAGGATAGCATCACAGATATTTTTATAAATTCCTTGGGATTATCAAGATTATATGAAAATAGTTATTTGTGGTTCAAGAAGATTTTTTGATGAAATACGTGAGGTTGCTCAAAAGCTTCGAGACAGGGGGCATATTGTTTTTGAGCCCATATTAAATAGAAACGAAACTATCAGCGACCTTCCTCCTGACTTAAAGAGATATGCATTCCTTGGGTTAACCCACCATCATTTTGATTCAATACGAAAAGCAGACATATGTTTTATATTTAACAAAGGAGGTTATATTGGAAATAGCGTAACATTAGAATTGGGTTTTTCAGTGGCATGTGGATTGCCTATTTACGCATTAGAAGAAGATGAAGACCCTTGTAGAAAGGTTTTGTTTGATTTTATAGTAAAAGATGTTGACGGATTTTTAAGACTTATCAATTCTAAATAGAGAATAATCTGTTCTATTATTATATAAAAATTTATAAATCTGTACTTGTCAATTACTCTTATGAATAAAGTTTTAGAAACAACAAAACAGGTGGTAGACACATCTGAGAAAGTAGCAATAAATCATGATATTATACAAAAAGTTTGTTCTGATTTGTTTTTGAAAGACACACCCTTCTGGTTAGATGGGACACCATTTCCAAAACCTGAATTAAACGAAGTTGATAAATTAAATCTTATGCTCACAATGAATGCTTTAAATTTCTGCTATTGGGGCGAGCCTAAATGGACCGTAGAATATCAGGGACAGCAATTAGACGGAGCATGGGCAATGATTGCCTCATTCTACAGAGCACTTGGAGAAGGCAAACCAATTTTCAATGCTTCTTATTTAGAAAATATAACTGAACAAGAAGTTGGCAATATTTTAAGAGGACAACCTCAAATTCCATTATTTCAGGAAAGAGTAAACATATTAAGAGAAATTGGAGCTGGATTAAACAAAACATATCAGGGTAAATTTGTTAATTTACTAGAATCTGCTTCTCAGGATGTTTTAACTTTGCTCGATTTAGTTACGCAAGATTTTCCATCTTACCATGACTCTACCAATCATAATGGAGCAGAAGTATTATTTCATAAAAGAGCCCAGTTAGCGATTAGTGGAATATATGGGGCATTTAAGGGGCAAGGATATGGAAGTTTTAGAAATATCCAGGACCTAACTGCCTGTGCTGATTATAAAATTCCTCAGACTTTACGCAAATCAGGAATCTTAGAATATTCAAATGATTTAGCACATAAAATAGACACAAAGCAGGAGATTCCTGCAGGCAGTCAGGAAGAAGTCGAAATCAGAGCAAATCAATTATGGGCAGTAGAATATATGAAAAAATCCCTGCAATTTAGACTTCCTGGAATAAGGTCTATTGATTTAGATTCTTGGTTATGGTTGCAAGGACAAAATAAATCTTCAGGAGACAAACCTTATCACAGAACAAAAACGATTTATTATTAAGTATCTCCTATAAAAAATAAGGGCGTTAAACTCCCCCAGTCATCTCGGCGTGGGCGTCCTCAATCATGCACCTTTAATTCTTTTTTCACAAAAACAAATGCAATTGAAGTGAACATGATTGCTGTTAGAATTATGATTATCCAATTTGTTGTTGCTTCATCTAAGGATATTAATGCTGTTTTTATTGCATAAACTCCGAAAATATAAATAATAAAATAAAAAACTACCTTGGAAATTAATTCTCCTTCCTTTATTTGACTGTTTTTTATTATCTCTCTTAAATAATATGCAATAGCAAAACCTATTATAATTAAAATCAATGCCCCAGTTAATGCAGGGATTGTAATCAATATACTTGTGAAGAAGTTTGTTAAACTTGGGATTTCTAATTGATTCAATCCAAAACTAAGGAAAATTATGTATATAGACCATCTTATTATGACTAAAAATAAGTCAATAAAACTTCCCCGGATTTTTTTATCCAATTCAAGTTTTTCAGATAATTTTTTTAATCCAAGAGTCACAATTTTCCCTAGAAATACACCAAAGATAATTATTGCTATTGAGATTACTCCTCTTAATAGTAGTTGGTTTATATCAATACTCTCAAATGAACTGTATTTTAAGATAGTATCATAAAGTCCCATTTTTGTATTTTAATAATGTTTTTACAGTTTTTAAAGTTTGATTTCTTGATTTTTAGATTCTGTTAGATGTTTGAACCCTTCAGTAATTCTTTCTTGTTCTTCCTCAGGTTTTTTCTTTGCTAATATTTGATATAAATCTAAAGTTTCTTTTGCAATTTTCCCCCAATCAAATAATTTTGCTCTTTGAACCCCTCTGGATCCTAATTTTCCTCTAAGTTTAGGGTTGTTTAATAATTTTAAAATTTCTCTCGTAAAAATATTGCTGTTAAGTTTGATGATAATCCCTGCATTTCCTACAACTTCTGGAAGTCCTCCTCTGTCTGAAGTTATAACTGCTTTGCCACAAGCCATTGCTTCTAAAACAGTCATTCCAAATGATTCATATCTTGAAGGTTGAATATAGATTATTGATTCATTGTATAATTTAGCTAATTCTTTCCTACCTAAAGGTTCCTTTACCCAAATAAATCTTTCTGGGAAAGTTTTTTCTAATGTTTCGAATTGATTTTTTGTTTTTTCGAGTGTTTCATGTATTAATTTATCTGGAGGAAAAACTGCTACAAATTTAGTTTCTTTATCTTTTGATAGAATTTTGCTTGCAATTTTTGGAATGAAGTCTACTCCTTTTTCCCGACTAAATCTTCCTATACAGGTTATTTTTTTATCTTCTGCAATGCTGTTATCTGGTTTGAAAATCTCTGAATCAACTCCATTTGGGATGTAAAAGACTTTTTGTTTTTCTTTAGGGTCGTAATTTTTTATATAAGTTTCTTTTAAATTTTTTGAAACTGCAATGAGCGCATCTGCATAACTTAAAGCACTTTCATACCATTTTTCTATCCCAAGATATTTTTTTTGTTCTTTTGACATAAATTTTATTCTATTTTTTTCCAAGGAATGAAATGTATGGATCCAGCCAAGATTATTAAAATATTTTGACATTAGTGCTCCAAATATTGTTATATGGGAATGAAGAATGTCGAATTTTTCATGAGAATTTTCTTTTAGTATTGCGTCCATAACTTTGTTGTCGAAAATAATTCTTAAAAGTTTTTTTTCAATAACTGAATTTTGAAACGGAAATTTGAATGAAGCGTTTATTCTATGAATAATTCTTTTACCTTCGCCGATATATTCTATTTTTTTAGAAATTTTGTTTCCATTGGTAAAAACATGCACTTCGCAACCTAATCTTGCTAATTCTCTTGTTAAATATAAAACATGTATTGCTACACCTAAATTACTCACTTCTTTTTCAGGGTATTGCGCTGTTATCATCCCAATTTTAAAGGGTTTTTTAAGCAGGCTTTTTAGGCTATGAATGATGGATTCAAGCATAATTTTACCAGTGTTTCCCATATAAAAAGCTTATTATTTTATTTTTCATTTTAATATAGTAAAAAAGTATCAAAAGCTTTAAAAGATAGATTTTCTTTTAGATTTTACTTAAATTATGAGGTTTATAAAAAATGGAAGATGAAGAAAACAAAACTGAAGAAACTCCTGAAGTAGAAGAAAAGGAACCTGAAGAATCTTCAGAAGAAAAAGAAGAATCGTCTGAATCAAAGGAAGAATAAGTTTAGTTTATATTTTATTTATTTTTTTATTTTTATCAACAGTTTTATATAATCCTAAGGATGAGATATTCTTATGGGATGGAAAATATTTTTTAGTTTTGTTTTTATTTTATTTGCAGTTTCATTACTGATTCTTTATTGGTTTGTTCCGTTTAAGACAATAGAATTTGGAATAAAGTCTGGAGGTTCTAATTTTAGTTTAAATAATGAATCAGGGAATATGCAGTTTTATCCAAATATGAGGTATCCTGATGCGAGAATTTCTTATCAGATTTATAATTGTCCATTGCAAAAAGAAGATAATATGGAAAGAGCGTTTGAACTAATTTCAGATACATGCATTTTAGATTTTTATCCTGTAAATTATGATGAAGAAATTTCTGTGACTTGTGACAGCAAAAACAAGATGGAAGAAGGATTGTTTATTGCAGGGGAAGGAGGACCAACGAATATAACTAAAGCAGGAGAGTTTAATGTTATTCTTCATGGAAGTATTTTATTAATCAGAGAATCTAAATGTGAGAGGCCAAATGTTGCAATGCATGAACTTTTGCATGCTTTGGGTTTTGAGCATTCTTCTAATCCAGATAATATTATGTATCCCATTAGCAATTGCGGGCAAATCATTGGAGGGGATATCCCAAAATTAATAAACGAACTTTATTTAGTTCCAAGTTATCCTGACCTTAGTTTTGAAAATGTTTCTGCTGTTATGCATGGGAGATATTTAGATGTCAATATGAGTATTAGAAATAATGGGCTTAAAGATTCTGAAATGGTTAAAGTAATAATTTATGCTGATGAAATATTGGTAAAAGAAGTTGATTTAGATGCTCTAAAAATTGGCTATGGAAAAATAATAATGTTGGGTAATGTTTGGGTTCCAAAAATAAATGTCAAAGAATTGGAATTTTTTATAAATTCTAGTTTTAAGGAACTGGAAAAAAATAATAATAGGATTATATTGGAAATCAGAAACTCCTGAGGTAATTATTTGGAGTTTCTGATTTAGAAATCTTAAAAATAGATATAAAATTTCTGCATAAAAAAATAAAATAAGAATTAATCATCAAGATCTAATTCATCAATATCCTTATCTAGAAATTCATCATCTTCCTTAGGGATTTTATTCAAATTTTCCTCCATTTTGTTTTAACCTTTTAGGTTAGCCTCTTTTTTATTGCTATTTCAAGAAAAAATTGATTTTTAAATATTTCTATAATCTAAAGAGGTTGTTATTCTTAATATATATTAAATTATACTAATTTTTATTAAGGAGGAATCTCTTTTTTTTGGATGAGAAGAAGTTTGGTTGCATTGTTATTCGTACCTTTATTTTTACTTTCTTGTGTGATAACTCCGAAGAAAAAAATAGATGAGAAAGTTCTTCCACGAGTAAGACCCGAGGCATTGGTAGGATTTAGAATTGATAAAAATGCTATATACTTTAGAGGAGATATTGATGGGGATAAAATACCTGATACTAGGGTTGATTATGAAATGTGGGGGGGTGAAGGGCCTCCTGGTTTTCTTGGATTATTAAAATCTATGATTATGTATGGAAAAGATTCTGATGAACTTCAAGAGTATTTTGTTTTAAATTACATAGGAAAAGAACCTTCTCCTTTCGTTGGTGATACAATTTTTTTTGATTATGGCGATGGGGGAGTAGTGATTACAGCGAAGTCTTTAGAGAGTGGAAAATTAACTAAATTTTATTATAAAATGTTTAGTTTTGATATAAAAGATTATCATGGTCTTAGATATGAAAAAACAGAACCATATTAAAAAATCCCTCCACCCAGAATCGAACTGGGACATGTCGGGCTACAGCCAACCGCTCTGCCACTAAGCTATAGAGGGTAAAATAGGAAGTTAGAAAGGATTTTTAAAGATTTTCTTTCTCTAATCCTCAACCCGCCTTTTTTGTTCTGCAATAAAAAAAGCCTTATTTGATATTGTTTCATGAACTTCTCCTTCTCTTTCATATACTGCGGTTGTTGACGGCAATGCAAATTTTCCTAACACTCCAATTTTAGAATAAATTACATATGAAATCATTCTAGTTTCTCCGGCTTCTAATTTTTCAAATCCCCATTCTATTCTTTTATTTTTCTCATTTATTCTTAAGGGTTTTTCTCCCCCAAATCTTTCATGAATTTTTACTAATGGTGGAAGTCTATCTATTACACTTACTCTCTCAATATATTTTTTAGCATGCACAAAGATTGAAACTTTTAATGCAAATTCTCCGCCCTTGGCTCTGACAAAAGAAACTTTCTTTTTCAAAACTAAATTTGTTTTGGCATATTGTTTTGCTAAAATAACTATCGCAATAATAAATAACACAACTAACAAAGGAAATAACCAGTTAGTTTTTACAATAATCTTTAAAGTTTCTCCAGGTTTTATTTCTCGTTCCCAGGTATAATAAATAGTCAGACCTTGTCTTTCAATAATATCTGGCTGAGGGCTAAAACTTGTAAATAATCTTGAAATAATATTCTTTTTTAATACTGTTTCGGACTTAGCCAGAACATTCCCTTCATTTGTTTTTTCTATTATTTTTGTGTTGATAATAAAACCATAATCTTTTTTTGTGGATGTTACAAGATTTTTTTCAACAAATTTCATAATTCCTTCTACATTTGCTTTTTCATCCCCAACACTAATTTTTGCATTCAAGGTGTAAAAACCTGCCATTAATTTTTTGAAATCATCTTTATTCAATTGCACATTAAAGCTTTTTCTTTGGTTTGGTTCAAGAGGGAAACTTTCTTCAAAATTAAAAAAAGCAGATGTAAATTTCACATCAATTTCACTGAAATCAAAGCTTACTTTATTGTGAATGTAAATGTCAAGGGAGCTTGAATCAGAATCAAATTCTTCAGCACCAATTTCAAAAGCATCTTTCAAATCTATTATTTTTACTGTTAATCTCTGGTCTATTTTAGATCCATCTTGTCCTCTAATAGTATACACGAAGGTATAAAATCCTCTAATATCTAAATCTCCTATTGGAGAAATTTTTAATTTTATTTCTTTTGTTTCTCCCTGATTTATTGAAACAGTTTCTGGGCTGATATTAAGTCCTAATAAATTATAAAATTTGAAATTATCTGAGGAGTCTAAATTAGTTATTTTTAAATCAAAAACAGCAGGCATTTCTAATCCAATAATTAGGACTTCATTTGAACTTTGTTTTTCAATAGTTAGATTTATTGCTAAAACTGATGGTAAAATTAATAAAATTAAAGTTATTAAAATGAATATTTTTTTCATTTCAAAACAAAAAGTAAATTCTATTTAAAGATTTCTGTTATTTGTGAAATAATTAGTAAATTAATGTTTTCCTTCTAAATCTAAATAAGCTTTGGCTTGGGATAAAAATTCATCGCAATCTTTAATTAACTTCTCTTCAAATTGGTCTATTCTTGAAGGAATGACCCATTTTTCATAAATACTCCTTAAGAATTTCTGAAAAGCATTAGATTCAAATTTTCCTTGCCAATCTCTTATAAGTGTTCCTTTAACTTTTACTTCAACACTTCCTTTGTTTGTTTTTATTTTTGTATTATTTTTGCTTATTTCTACATTTGTTAATCCTAGTATCCTGAATAGAACCTTAACTTCAAATTTGAAATAATCAGTAACTTTTCTTATTCCAGTCCATTGAATATCTATATTTTTTGAATCCCCCTCTAACTTTTCTGTATATTTATCTTCAGAAATTAATAGATTTGTTTCATCTATGAGCCAATCATAGCAAAACCTATAAAAATCTTTGAATAAAAAAATCCCTGTATATTTAGTTTTTGTTGAAACTATTGTATCTTTTTCTGGCATTTGTTATTTACTCTTTTATAAACATAAGATAGAAAGTTTATTTAAATATTCTTCGGAAGTAACTCTTGGTTATGCTGAACTCATACAAGAGTCACAAATTAATGCTCCGTCAACCCTATAAAGGGTGCTTTGGTTCCCACACTCTTCGCAGATTCCCACCGACATTTTTCTTGTTTCTGCTCTTTTAACTCTCTTTAATTTTTTTGTTTCTTCTCTTATTTGCGCAAATTCTTTTAATTCTTGATAAAGTTCTGGATAGAAATTTAAAATATCCTTTATAGAAATCATCCCCACAAGTTCTTTATCTTTAATAACAGGGAGTCTATAGAATTTCACTTTTTTCATTTTTTTCACAACTTCTTCAATCGTAGAAGTCGGTTTTATTGCTGCTATTTTTTTGGGTGAAATATCAATTGCCTTTATTTTAGATAAATCTTCCTTTGATTTTTTTATTAATGCCCATAAGATATCTTGATTTGAAATAAATCCTATAAGCTTTTTTTTATCCACAATTAGTAAACTTCCTAATCTCTTCCTAACCATTTTTCTAGCACATTCTAATAAATGTGTATCTGGACTAATTGTAACTGGCATTCTTGTCATAATATCTAAAACCAAGATTTTTTTCATGGTTTTATTAGGGTTCTTTTCTTTATAAGTTTTATTTGTTTTCTTCACTACAATAATATTTAAATATCTAGAGGAAGGGGAATTTAATATGACAGAAGAAACAAATAAAAGATATTTTGATTTTCTAAGATGTATAGATGATATTATTGGAATATTAAAGGGCCATGAGAATATGTTAACTCATTGTCCTACTCTTTATGGTGAAGGAACTAGACGATGCGTCCGAGCTAATCTTAAGAACTTAGGTCCTTTGGCTAAGGAATATTTTGAAAATTGTGGCTTTTTTTTGGCTTCTTTTTCTGAAGACAGCATACAGGATGAAGAAATAGGCCTTAGAATAAAGAAACAAAAGTTTAATTCAGTATATGAAATTTTGGCAGAAGAGATTGAAGGAAAAGAAAATGGGGGATAAAAATGGCAGATAAACCAGTTGTTCTATTACCTGAAGACATACAAAGAATTATGGGAAAAGATGCTCAGAGGAATAATATTATGGCTGCAAAAATGGTTGCAGAGATGGTTAAAACTACTTTGGGGCCAAAGGGTATGGATAAAATGCTTGTTTCTCCTACGAATGATATTATTGTTACAAATGATGGCGTTACTATTTTGGATGAAATGCAAATTGAGCACCCTGCGGCGAAAATGATGGTTGAAATTGCTAAGACGCAGGAGAGCGAGGTTGGGGACGGGACGACTACGGCTGTTATGATTGCGGGAAAACTTTTGGAAAATGCAGAGAAACTTTTAGATAGAAAAATTCATCCAACTGTTATTACCAAAGGTTATAGGCTTGCGGCTGAAAGGTCTCAGGAAATCTTAAAAGAAATATCTTTGAAAATTACTCCTGGAGATGAAGATGTTTTAAAACAAGTTGCCATGACTGCTATGACTGGAAAGGGTGCAGAAGGTTTTAAGGGAAAGTTTGCAGAGATTGTTGTTACAGCTGTAAACCAAGTTCAGAATAATGGAAAAGTTGATTTGAATGACATTAAAATAGAAAAATCAAGAGGGGATGGTATCAGTGATACAGAGTTAATTTCTGGAATTGTTCTGGATAAGGAAAAAGTTTCAGTTGATATGCCTTCTGTTGTTGATAATTCAAAAATTGCGTTGATTGATTTTCCTTTGGAATTGAAAAATCCTGAAATTGATACAAAGATTTCGATTTCTTCTCCTGAACAATTGCAGAGTTTTATTAGTCAGGAAGAAAAAACAATAAAGGATATGGTTGAGAAGGTTAAACTTTCTGGGGCAAATGTTATTTTTTGCCAGAAGGGAATTGATGATTTTGCGCAATATCTTTTGTCTAAAGAAAGAATTTATGCTTGCAGGAGAGTTGCAAGAAGTGATATGGAGAAAATATCTAAAGCAACTGGGGGGAAAATTGTTAGTAATTTAAGCGAGCTTAATCCATCTGAATTAGGAAATTCTCAAATAGTTGAAGAAGTAAAACATGGTGAAGATACTTTAACTTACATAAGAGGATGTCAAAATCCCAAGGCGTTAACAATTTTGATTCATGGAGGAACAGAACATGTTATTGATGAAATTGAGAGGTCTTTGAAAGATGGATTGGGAGATGTTGCTGCTTCTTTGAAAACTGGTTTGGTTGTTCCTGGTGGGGGTGCTATTGAGATTGAGCTTGCAAGAAGACTTAGACATTTTGGGCAATCATTAAGTGGAAGAGAACAACTTGCTGTTGAAGAATTTGCATCTGCTTTGGAGTTTGTTCCTATAACTCTTGCAGAGAATGCAGGGATGGATCCGATAGATGTTTTAACAGAATTAAAATCAAAACACGATTCTGGAGAAAGAAGTGCAGGATTGAATTTGTTTACTAATAAAATTGAAAATGTGTTAAATGCTAGAATTATTGAGCCGTATAAAATAAAAAGTCAGGCAATAAATTCTGCGAGTGAAGTTGCTATAATGATTTTGAGAATAGATGATGTTGTTGCTAGTTCTGGAGGAAAAGAAGGGCAGATGAATAGCCCTGGAGGAATGCCTCCTGGTATGGGTGGG
>JAUXAD010000041.1 GCA_030620045.1 archaeon | reverse complement strand
TTTGGATTTAATGGAGAAATGAGTGAGTCGGGATTTTTGAAAACCTCGACAGGGGTGGAAGGAGATTTAGAGAAAGGATATGTAATGATGAGGAGAGGAAGTATAACTGGAATTTCAACGAGTTTGGATGTTATTAGTTCAAGTGATTCAGGGAAGATAGAAATAATAATTTATAAGAATGGGGAGGAGATAGGATTTAGAAATACTTTAAATGCTGTTTCATCAGGAACCAAGAGAGATTATGATATTCAATCAAGGGATACAGTAATATTTGAATCAGGGGATGTTATTTCTATTTACGTAAAAGCTCAAGGAGATATTGTTTGGAAAGATGTAATAACTATGATTGAAATTACAACTGTAAATTAACAAAAAGTTTTTAAATGAGTTTCATCTTAAAATAAAATGAGGGAAAATAAAAATAAAACTGGGTTGGTTATTGGGATTTTACTTTTAGTTATTATAGTTCTTTTAATTATTGTTGTTTATTCTTTTGTAGTGAGACCAGCGATTACTAGTTATGTAGTTAATGCACAGAATTATGGATATGAACAAGCTGTTATTCAAGTTGCTCAACAAGCTGCAACATGCCAACAGGTTCCTTTAAGAGTTGGAAATGAGACTATAAATATAATTGCAGTTGAATGCCTACGACAACAAGCTCCACCGCAATAAATTACCTTTCATAGTCAATATTTATAAATTGTAGATTATTGTTTTTACTATAAAAAAGAGGATTGAAGATTGGCAAAAAAAAATATTAAAAAGAGAAAATTTTGTAAGCCTTATGCCCGTTATGGACTTGGGGTTTTTTTAGGAGTTCTTTTAATAATGGTTTTGGTTTTTGGTTTAACACTTTTTAAAAATCAAATTTCTGGAAGAGCTGTATTTGAAATAGAGACAGATTATCAAGAAGGACAGCCTCTTGAAGGAAATTTGAGACTTTCATTGAAAGAAGGAGAATTGATTTCATCTTCATCTAAAATTATTTTTGAAACTTCTGAGGAAAAATATGAATATGATTTAAGTGAGTTTGTTTCAAATGATTTAGTTGAAGGAGATTTTTATGTTGAAGGAACGTCTATTTCTGGAACAGGTTTAGGATACGGAACAGAAGGAACAAAAACTATTTACCCGGATGTTTCCTTTACATTAGAGGTTTATTCTGAAATAAGTTCAGAAGAAACTGAAGAAGAAACTGAGGAAGAAGAAACAATTGAAGAGGAACCTGAAGTAGAGGAAGTTGTGATTGAAGAAGTTGAAGAAATTCCAGAAGAAACAATTGAAGAGGAACCTGAAGTAGAAGAAACCGAAGAAGAAACAGAGTCTGGAATAGAAACCCCAATAACTGGAAATATTGTATCAAGATTATCAAGAGGGATTTCTAATTTCTTTTTAGGAGTTGTTGATATATTCAAGAAAATTTCTAGTAAAATTTCTAGTTTCTTTTTAGGATTGACTGGACGAGTTTCTCTAGAATTTGAAACAGAAATTCAAGAAGAAGTGTCCGCAGATGAACCATTCACTTATAATTTAGAAGAAGACCAAACTGCTGAAATTGTTTCATCTTCTCAAGATGTTGAATTAGATATTGACAATGGAGTTGCTACAGTGACTACAAGTTATTCTGAAGAAGAGGAGGGATTTGGCGAAGATTATTTGGGTGATGGTGGAAAAGTGCTTGATATTGATTTATCTGAATTGGATTTATTATTTTGGGAGGAAGAGTTAAAAATAAGTTTGGTTTATGGTGAAGAAGAAATTATTTCTCTTCTAACCCAATTAGGAGAAACAGAGGAAGAAGAAACAATTGAAGAGGAATCTGAAGATGAAACTTTTGAAGAAGAAAATGAATCTTTAGAGATAGAGCAAAATATTACTTCAAATGAAACTGAACAAATAATTGAAGAGGTTGCATTTGCTTTAACTGATGGAGAAAGAGAAATCCTTGTTGAGAAATTTGGAGAGGTTTCTGTTGAAATAACAAAAGCTGAATTGGTTAATGGAAGAATTGTTCTTAGATATGAATTAGGGGATTATTGGTTTGAGCCTTCATATGATTCAGAGCTTTCTGAAGAAGATTTGAAATTACAAATGGAATCTGATGAGATTAATTGGTTGAAAGATATGGCTAATACGCTTTCACAAGAGGAAACTGTTTATGAAGAAGTTATCTTCTAAATCCTGGAGCATACATCATTTTCTTGATTATAAATTTTGAGCCAATTACATCAGAAATTATTGCTGATAAAATTAGCATTCCTGCCACTACTCTAAAAATTCCTTCGTGGATAGGTATCTTTGCAGTCTCAGAGAATTTTTTCATTATTTGATTTATTTCTTCTTCACTTAAAATTATGTTTGTTCTTTTTGTTCCCATTGTTCCTCTAACTATAATATTTTCATCTGGTCCATTGCATTCTATAGCTTTTACTGCAGGGTCTTTTATTAGGGGATTTAGTTTTTCTAAATCTATTTGTATATTGGTTGGAGTGGGTTTAAGATATTGAAGTGTTGGAGGAAGTTTTGGTTCAGGGATTCTGAGGATACGAGGTCTGGCAATGGGGGGTCTTGGGAGGGGCTTAAATAATTTATTTTTAAAAGAAGGTTGTTCCTTGAAGACAAGAGGCAATTCCTCTTTATCTGTTATCATCTGTTTTATTTTTTTCTTTTCTTTTTTAGTCTCTTCTTTTTTTTCGTAGGTTTCTTTTTTCAAAACGTTTTCCAATTCAAAAACTTCACCTGCTTCAGAATGTTTAATTAATTCTTTTGTGAATTGTAATAGAAAAAATGTTTTGAAATCTTTTGAAGTTTTTATTCGTGGTTTAACCAAAATTTTTGATTTTTGTTGGAGCATTCTATTATTCTTTTGGAAACTGGGTTGCTGGAGACTCTGGAGAGCCTTTTGAAGATATTGATTTTTGATATCCCTCCATGCCTACTTGTGGTTTTGGGATTTGAGATGGTGGTGTTTGCTGAGGAATTTGAGGTTGTTGTATTTGTTGAGGATTTTGAACAGGAGGATAATTGGGTCTTTTTTGTCCAGGAATTTTTTCATGCATCAATGTTAATCCCTGGGCAATTATTTTATTTTGTTCAAGCAAGTTATCCATTTTTTCTATAACTTTCTTGTTTGTACCACCTTTTTCTAAATCAAAATCTTTTTCAGCCAATGCTTTTGCAGATATTTCAAATAATTCTAATAGTTTAGATATTTGTTTAGTAAGACTATCAAATTTTACAGATAAATTGGTCATAACTTTTTGTAAAGATACAAAGTTTTCCACTAATATTTTTTCTATTTTTGGTTCACCATAAATAGGAATGCGTTTTCTAGAAGGTATTTTTGAATGTTGACTCTTTTTTTTAATAGGGTTTTTTTCCATGGTTTATATAAGGTTTTTTTGTTTAAAAATTCTTCGGAACTTTTAAAAAATATCTAAAACTTCATCATTTTTATCATCTTCTCTTTTTTCTTCCTCTATTTTTGTTTCTTCCACACCATTTATTTTTGGAAATTCCTTTTGAGGAGATTTTTGTTTTTCTAATTCTTCAACTGTTTCTTCAATATTCGGTTCATATTTTTTTAAACCAGGATTGAAGTCCATTTTAGGTTCAATATAATTGGTTTCTTCTTCTGGTATAGTATCTTGAGGTTTTACAAATTCCTCTTGAGAACTTTCTTGATTTTCTTTTGGAATTGATTCTGTTAATTTTTCATCTTCCATTTTATTCTCTTTTTCTCTTCCATTTTCTAGAATAATATTTTTTGATGGTTGATATTGTCTTGGTTCCTCTCCTCTTTCTTTTTCAAGTTCTGCGACGTAATTCGCTATTTCACTTGCCACATCAGCATTTACACTTATACTATCAATTCCTTTTTCAACTAAAAACTTAACCATTTCCTTTTTGCTTCCTGCCTGTCCGCAGATGCTTGTTTTAACATTATTCCTTTTGCAAACTCTGATAGCATATTCTAATTGATATAATATTGCTGGATGCATCTCATTGTAAATTTCCTGGACTTGTTCATTTCCTCTATCTACAGCTAAGATGTATTGTGTTAAATCATTTGTTCCGAAAGAAATGAAATCTATTCCTTCTTCACAGAACTCCTTTATTAATTGAACTGCGGCCGGAGTCTCAACCATTATTCCTACTTTTGCCTGAGGAAAATTTATTTCAATGAGGAATTCTTTAACTTTTTTTACTTCTTCTAAAGAGATTATTTGAGGCAATAATAAACCAATTTTTTTATTATTTTCTTTCTCGGCCATTGAAAAGCCGTTATTGTTATTTTTAATTTGTCGCTGTCCAATACCCTCAGCAACCCTCTTTAGTGCCATTAATTCTGCCTTTAATATTTCTGGATTTTTAATTCCGTATCTGATTCCGTGCATGCCTAACATGGGGTTAGCTTCTTTTTCTTTAGGGGCTCCTTCTAAATTTTGAAATTCATCACTTCTTATATCTGAAGTTCTAACCCAAAGCTCATCAAAGTACTGAGATATTTCTTCAATTCCTTTGAAAATTATTTCTTCATAATCTTGAACTTTTTTTTGTTCTAAAAAGTAATTTGGATGCTTTCCAGATTCTGCAATTATTCCTTCAATTCTTGTTAAACCAACTTTTCTTATTTTAGTTTTTGAAGCACGTTCTGCAAAACTTGGTAAATCAACCATAACTTTTATTTCTGTTTTTGTTTTTGCAGTAACCGGAAGAACTTCTTTTTGAACAGCTTCTGCAACTTTGCCTTTGTAGACTTTTCCAGTAGAGCCATCTACAGTTATTATTTCTCCTTCTTTTAGTTTTGTTGTTGCTTCTTGTGTTCCAACAACACAAGGAATTCCCATTTCTCTTGAAACAATTGCTGCATGAGCAGT
>JAUXAD010000029.1 GCA_030620045.1 archaeon | reverse complement strand
AATTATTTTTTTTACTAATGCTGTCCTTTTTTTAAATGGCTCATTTAATTGTGATTTACCATTGTAATAAATAATATCAAAGACATTTATTTCAACCGGAAGCTCCTTCTGAAGTTTTTCAATATCATATTTTCTTCTGATTCTTTGACTCACGTTTTGAAAAGGTTTGTATTCTTTTGTTTTTCTATCAAATCCTACTGCTTCAGAATCCAGGATAAATGATTTTCCTTTTACATAATTTTTAACATATTCAACAACTTCTGGGAATTGTTTTGTTACATTTTCTAAACGTCTTGTGAATAATAAAATGTTTTTGATATTATCTATTACAATGGTAAATCACAATTAAATGAACCATTTAAAAAAAGGACAGCACTAGTAAAAAAAATTATTAGAAATCATGCATACAAAATAATACATGCAAAACAAATTATAACAGGAAATGAAAAAAAAGCAGAAGAATTCTATAAAAAATCACTTAGAGATAATCAAGAAGGAGTGATGATGAAAAAGCTTGAGGCAGTTTATCAGCCAGGAAGTAGAGTTGGACATATGTTAAAAGTAAAACCAGAAGAAAGAGATTTAGATTTAGTAATTGTCGGGGCAGAATATGGAACAGGAAAACGTTCTGGATGGATGTCAAGTTTTATTCTCGCATGCAAAGGAAAAAAGAGAGGAGAATATCTTGAAATCGGAAAAATGGGTACTGGAATAAAAGAAAAAATTGAATTAGGAATTTCATTTTCAGAATTAACAAAAAAACTAACCCCTTTAATTACAAAAGAAAAAGGAAAAACAGTAGAAATTAAACCAAAAGTCGTTATTTCAGTTACTTTCCAGGAAATTCAAAAATCCCCAAACTACAAATCTGGTTTTGCATTAAGATTTCCAAGATTTACCGCTCTAAGACCTGATAAATCTCCATCAGATATTGCAACTCTTAAAGAAGTCGAAGAAGATTATAAAAAACAAAAAAGAAACTGGAGATATGGGTGAAGATTTATAAATTTTCAGACACAATAAATACTATGAAAAGGAGTGTGATAATTTTATGTGTATTTGTTTTATCTATTTGCTTAGTTAGTGCAATACATGATATATCTCCTTCATTTTTTTCCGTTGATGAAAAAATCAGTTTCCTTTATGATATAACAGTGAACAACACTGACGCTGGACAAACAGCAAATATAACGCGAGTCAACGTAATAATACCAACCTCCTTTACTTTTGTTGAGGATTCCAATGGAACAGATTCTCTATCCATTTTTACAGACACAAGCCCTACTCTAAGCTGGATAAATTTAACAGAATATGTCATTAATGGAAGTGAATGGAAAAATTTTTGGTTTAATGCAATTGCTTCTACTCTAGGAAATTATAATATTATTATTACAACTATAAATGCAACAGGAACTTTTGATTACAATATTTCTGTTGAAGTAAATGACAGCACTCCCCTTTCAATAGAATTCACAGCTCCAACTCCAACTCACAATTCAAATTTTTCACAATCATATATCCCTATTAATGTAACTGCTACAGGCAATATTTCTATTGATACAATAATAATTTATTTATATAACACAACAAACTTAGTAAGCTCAGAAACAGATTCAACTTCACCTTTTTTTACAAATTTTACTGGACTAACTGATGGAACATATTATATAAATGCAACTGTAAATGACACTTCTGGAAACACAGATTCAACAACCACAAAAAAAATAATTCTCTCTTCCACTATTTTATGCACTCCAGATTGGCATTGCACTAATTGGTCTGAATGCATAGGGGGAATCCAAATAAGAAGCTGTGTAGATTTTAATAATTGTGAAGACATTTCAACAAAACCCCCTGAAAATCAATCATGTGATTGTATCCCTGATTGGTCTTGCACAGAATGGCAACCAAAAAATTGCCCAAAAAATGAAACCCAAACACGAACTTGTGAAGATTTAAATAATTGTGGGACAAATGAAGGAAAACCTTCTGAAACAAAATCATGTACATATAAATCAGAAACTAGTCTTTTACTCATTATTATAGTAATTGTTGTAATCATCCTAAGCATTATAGGAATAATTGTAGCACTAATTATCCGTTCAAAAAATAAAAATTTTGGGAAAACAAATTCTTCAAATCAAAGTCCTGGGGGTTATCCTTCACCTTCACAAACTCCTCCTAGACCTCCAAGAAGTCCTCCACCATTACAAAGACAACCAGTGAAAAGACCTGTTAGAAAATATCTTCCAAGAAAACCTATTCGAAGATATCTTCCAAGAAAACCTAAAGCTTTTCAGCCTCGCCCAAGATATTCTAATAAATCTCCCTAAAAATTTATAACTTTTGTCCTCGAAGCCTTTATAAACCAATTTCCCTAATATTTTATTACTCAAAATGACAAAAATCAAATATGAAATTTTCATTTCATCATTTTAATAGGAAATAAAAATGACAAAAAGCAACTACAAAATACAAAATATCGTTGCAACTACTTCTTTAGAAAAACCTGTTCCACTGACAAAATTAGCAAGAACCAATCCCAATACAGAGTATAATCCTGAGACTTTTCCAGGACTTGTTTTAAGAATTAAAGAGCCAAAATCAGCAGTCCTTGTTTTCTCATCAGGAAATCTCGTCTGTACAGGAACAAAGTCAGTTTCTCAGGTAAGACAAGTTATACAAGCCGTAATAAAACAACTAAAAAAAATAAATGTTAATGTTACCACTAAACCAAAAATAACAGTTCAGAATATTGTTGCATCAGGAAGCATCAACTTAAAACTCAACTTAAACTTTTTAGCATTAGAAATGCAGAATACAGAATATGAACCAGAACAATTCCCGGGATTGGTATATAAATTAATAGAACCAAATGCAACTTTCTTACTTTTCAGTAATGGAAAACTTGTATGCACGGGAACAAAAAACAAGCAACAGCTTGAATACAGCATGACACAGCTTTTAAAAAATGTCAAGGTTGCTTTAAAGAATTATAAGAAGTAAATAAGCAATATTTAAATATCTCTTTTTCTTATTTTAATTATGAATATAAAAAAGAGGCGCATCTATGCAATTATTGGATTGCTAATTTTAGTTGCTGGAATTTTTACTATTAATGCTGGTGTGATTAAAACAAAAAGATGGAATTCTGGCGAGGATATTCCAATTTCTATAGAGGGTGATGAAAAAACTTTACAAGATGCAATAGATGATAAGAATTCTATGAGTTTACACAATTTTGTTCAACCAGCTTTAATTATAAATCCTAGTCATAATCTAGATGAAATTTGGGTTTCTGTAGATGGTGATGAAACAACCTTGCAAGATGCTCTATCAACAACTCTGGGTCTTTGTGGAAGTGAGTCAATACCCTATTCCCAAGTCCCAGATGGTTTAGTTTATCATTTTGCAAGTGAGATTGAGGTTACAATAGACTACTTCTCTGAAATGTCTTTGCAAGAAGCTATTGATGATGGAAAGTTTTGTTATAATTATTCATGGCAGATTGGTGATTGTGATAAAGATTGTGGAGGGGGTACATGGAGTGTTCTATGTAAACGTAATGATGGAATAACAGATGATGATAGATATTGTTCTAGTCCCAAACCTTCAACAGATTGTAATACGCACTCATGTTGCACTCCTTCATGGTATGAAGGAGGATGGAGTGGTTGTAGTGGTTGTACTGGGACCCAGTACCAAACTGTTTACTGCCAATGTGGTGGAGTGCAAGTGGAGGATTGGCGTTGCCCTGGCTCTAAGCCTGCCTCAAGTTCAGGTTGTGGTTGTAGCTGGTCAGCATCCGCACAAGATTGCTTACCTGAGGGGCAGTGCATTTGGAATTATGGTAAATGTGGTGTTAGCCAAGTAACTGGTGGTGAATGTTCTAATAGGGGAGAAAGCGATAGATGCTGTTATTATTCTTGTGGTGGAGGTAAAATGAGATTATACAGAGTAGAATGTGAATAGCTAATCACCAAGTTTCTCCAAATAAATTTTTAGTATAGAAATTAATATAAACAAAATCATCATTTCTTAATTATGGCTGAAGAGGGAAAAATAAAAAATGAGGAATTGATAATTGAAGCGAAAAATTTCTTTGATTTTCATAAAAAAGAGCTTGGAGAATCAATTCGTAAAGGAAATAATATAATTTATCTGGACTTTATGAATCTTACAGAATTCTCTAATAAACTTTCAGAGGAAATACTTTCCAATCCCGAAGAAACTTTAAGACTAGTTGAGTTAGCAATTGAAGAATCTGGATTAGTAAAGGATGTAAGAATAAGATTAAAAAATCTTCCAAAAGGTCAAGAGCTAAAAATAAGAAACATTCGTTCAAAACATTTAAATGAGATGATTGTTATTGAGGGCATCATAAGGCAAGCATCAGATGTCAGGCCTCAAGTAGTAAATGCTAAATTTGAGTGCCCTAGTTGCGGAACAGTCATTGCAGTTCTGCAAATTGAAAAAAAATTCAGAGAACCTTCAAGATGTTCTTGTGGGAGAAGAGGTGGATTTAAACTAATAAGTAAAGAAATGGTTGACACTCAAAGACTTGTAATAGAAGAAGCCCCAGAATCATTATCAGGAGGAGAACAGCCAAAAAGAATAAACATATTTGTAAAAGAAGATTTGGTTGAGCCAAAGATGGAAGAAAAAACAACTCCTGGAAGTAGAATAAAAACTATTGGCATTTTAAAAGAGGTTCCGGTTCCATTACATTCTGGAGGACTTTCAACAAGGTTTGAATTAGCAGTTGAAGCTAATAATTTGATTCCAATGGAAGAAACTTTTGAAGAGTTGGATATAAGTGAAGAAGATGAGAGACAAATTCTTGAACTTGCTGAAGATCCAAAAATATTTGAGAATTTAGCTAGGAGTATCACTCCAAGTATCTGGGGGTATGAAGAAATAAAAAAATCTCTTGTTTTACAATTATTCAGCGGGGTGAAAAAAATTCATGCAGATGGGCAAACAAGCAGAGGGGATATTCATATATTATTAGTAGGAGATCCAGGAGTAGCAAAATCAGTAACTCTAACTTTTATGGCAAATATTTCCCCAAAAGGGCGTTATGTTGTAGGAAAATCTGCATCAGGAGCAGGACTAACCGCAACAGTAGTAAGAGATGAATATTTAAGAGGTTGGAGTTTAGAAGCAGGTGCAATGGTTTTAGCAAATAAAGGGCTGGTTTGTATAGATGAATTAGAAAAAATGGACCCTAGTGATAGAAGTGCTATGCATGAAGCAATGGAACAGCAAACGATAACCGTCAGCAAGGCTAATGTGCAAGCGACATTACGGGCAGAGACATCTGTTTTAGCAGCAGCAAATCCGAAATTTGGAAGGTTCGACCCCTACCAATCAATTGCACAACAAATTGACCTCCCCCCAACATTAATCAATAGATTTGACGTTATATTTACATTAAGAGATATTCCCAACAGGGAAAAAGATGAAAAAATTGCAACACATGTTTTAGAGGAACATCAAAAAAAGGGAGAAACAATGTTAATACCAAGAGAACTTTTTAGAAAATACGTTGCCTATGCAAAACAAAGAATAAAACCTCAACTAAGTAGTGAAGCAGTTGAAGAAATAAAAAGATTCTACATTGATTTAAGAAATAGACCTGTTGCATCTGAGAGCGCCATGAGACCAATTCCAATATCTGCAAGACAATTGCAGGCTTTAATAAGAATGTCAGAAGCTTCAGCAAAACTAAGGCTTAAAAAAAGGGTGGCAAAAGATGATGCAAAAAGAGCAATAGAAATAATGAAATATTATTTAATGCAAGTTGGTTATGACTATGAATCAAAAACCTTTGATATTGACAGAATCTCAACAGGAATTCCAACATCTCAAAGAAGCAAGATTATAACAGTAAGAGAGATAATTGCCAAACTTGAAAGCAAACTTGGAAAATTAATTCCTATTGAAGAAATTGAAAAAGAACTTGAAGATAAAATAAACAAAAGTGATATTGAAGAATCAATAAATAAACTAAAAGCTTCAGGAGATATCTTTGCACCAAAACAAGGATATGTTCAGAGGACTTCTAGTTAATCTCACAAATCTTTAAAAAATAAGGAAGTTTTTTTATCAAATGCCAGAAGAACAACAATTCAAAAGACATATCGCGTTTAAATTTAGAATTGGAGATTTATTAATTGGGAAGCCGATTATGGATGGCGAAAGGTTTTCATTTTTAGAATTAGGGGATAAAAAAATTGTAAGGGTTAATGTTCTAGGAAATATCATTGACAAATATGAAAGTGAAGGAGAAAAAAAATACTCTTTTTTAACTTTGGATGATGGTTCAGGGCAGATAAAATTAAAATCTTTTGGAGAGGATATAGAGAAACTAAAAGATATAAATCAAGGGCAAACAGTTTTGGTTATTGGTGTTTTAAGGAACTTTAATAATGAAACATATATTTCTCCAGAGATTGTAAGAGAACAAGACCCAAAATATTTGCTTATAAGAAAAATGGAGATTGAAAAGAATAAATCTCAAAATTCTGAGCCAGTTGTAAGAGAACAAATAACTGCAATAAAAGATAAGATTCTGGAAGCAATAAAAAACTCAGAAAATGAAGGAGGAATTGATATAGATAAAATAATCATGGATTTAAGAGAAACTTCTCCAGAAATAATTAATCAAGAAATCAAAAAACTTCTTGAAGAAGGAATCATATTTGAACCTCGTCCTGGTAAAGTTAGGTGGTTGGGTTAATCAATGGGAGACATAAATCTCCTAGTGTCTCCACTACCACATGTTCTTAAATCATTAACCCGATTTATATGAGATTCTACAGCATGAAGAGTATCCTCAAAAGTTAATTTATGACTTTTATTATAAACGTTAAAAATATAGTGGTGCTCCATGGTTATATCCTCTCCATGTCTTAAAGTAGTTGCATAATGTCTAGCAGCTTCCTCCCCCTCAGCAGGCTCCTTTGTTTGCTTCCATCTTTCTGGATGATCAGTGGTAGTGGCTGTCCTTAAAGTATAGACTCTAATTTCACCATACTCCTCCATTACTACCCTAGAAGACAAAATAGGAAAATCATTAGGAAAGTCTTTTCTTTCAAATGTAGTTTTTTGATCCAAACATCTGGGCATTCTTTTTCTTATATTTTCCTCTTTATAAAAATTTATATACTCAATTTTCGAGCTTATTTTATGGAATACGAAAAACTTTTAGATGAAGCTTATAAAAAAGTAAAACAAGTTAATGTATCTGGAGATAGATTTGAAATTCCAAAAATACAAGGACATTTTGAAGGAAGAAAAACTATTTTAGCCAACTTTTTCCAAATCGCCTCTTACATAAGGAGAAAACCAGAACATTTTCAAAAATTTATGCTAAAAGAACTCGCAGCTTCTGGACAAAAAGAAGGAGACAGATTTGTTTTGAATATTAAAGTGCCAAGTGCAAAGATAAATCAAAAAATAGAGCAATATGTAAAAGAATTTGTTTTGTGCAAGGAATGTAAAAAACCAGATACTGAATTAATTAAAGAGGACAGATTAACATTCATTCACTGTCTTGCTTGTGGGGCAAAACATTCAGTTAGAGGTAAGATTTAAATCAGAACATTTAAAAATAAAATTATCTATATAAAAAGATAAAATGGTAGAAGGATATTGTGTTGTATGTAAGGAAAAAGGCATAAAAATGGACAATCCCGTAATAGGTAAGACTTCTAGAGGAGGATACATAGCTAAAGGAATATGCAGTAAATGCAAAAAAACAAAAATGTGTGCTATGATGTCTAAAGATAATGCAGAGAAAGCAATAAAAGACGGGGCAAAAAAATCTTTTTAAATCTTTAAATCACCTTATTTTAAATGCTTGTAAGAATTATTAAATCATACAGAGATATTATTGTCATTTGTGATGCTGATTTACTTGGAAAGAAATTTGAAGATGCTGAATTTCAACTAGACCTTGAAAAAGAGTTCTTTAAAGGAGAGGAAACTTCTGAAGAAAAAACAATAGGAATAATGCAACACATGTTAAAAGAAGACGCAACCTTTAACATCGTAGGAAAAAAATCAGTAAATACTGCATTAAAAGCAGGAATTATTTCTCAAAAAGAAATTAAAAAAATTCAAGATGTGCCTTTTGTTATGGTGTTAGCATAATTTCTCAATCAATTTTATAAACATCTTTTTCTTTTAATAAATATGAAACCATACAAAAAAAGAAAGCAAATTGTTCCAGAAGTAATTACAAGAGTAAAACTTCCAAGAGGGGAAGAAGTAATGGGAATTGTGGAACAAAGACTTGGAGGAAATAAAATGATGATAAATTGTTTAGATGGAAAACCAAGAAATTGTAGAGTTCCTGGAAGATTAAGGAGAAAATTATGGCTTCGTCCAAATGATGTTGTTATTGTACAACCTTGGGAACTTGATAAAGACAAAGGAGATATTATATTCAAATATCGTCCAAATCAAGTTGAATGGCTAAGAAAGAATAATCATTTAGAAGCAGAGAAGAGTGAGTTTTAGAATGGAAACAATTTACTCTGAAAAACTTCCGAGGATTTTGAAGAATAAGAAGAAACTTGAAAAGATTCTAAATGTAAAAATAACAAACAGAGGTAAAGAAATTTCAATACAAGGAGAACCCGAAGATGAACATGTTGCAGAAAAAGTTATTGATGCTCTAAATTTTGGCTTTCCTTTTTCTACTGCAATGCTAATAAAAAAAGAAGATTTCATGTTTGAAATAATAAATATAAAAGACCACACAAAAAGAAAAGACCTCAAAAGAATCAGGGCAAGAATTATCGGAACAGGAGGGAAAACTTTAAAGACATTAAATCAAATAACAAACTGTTATTTTGAATTAAAAGATAATTCTATTGGAGTTATTGGACCGCCAGAATATTTAGAAGGTGGGCAAAAAGCAGTTATTTCAATAATTAAAGGGACAAAACAATCAAATATCTATGGCCTGATGGAAAAAAGTAAAATAAAGCCAATTTTTGATTTAGGGCTGAAAGAATAAATTTAAATATCAAAATAAATTCCGAATTCTATGTCCTCGTAGCTCAGTTGGTAGAGCGCATGGCTGTTAACCATGGTGTCGCTGGTTCGAGTCCAGCCGAGGACGTTTCTCCAGATTGAAAAATCTGGACGAGAACTTCGAGTCCGAGTGATGTTCACGAAATCGCAGTATAGCCCTTGATTTTGAGTGGGCTCGCGAGCAAGCCGAGGACGTTCTATCTGAAAAAACCTTAAATTTAAATATGTCTGTTTCTAATTTTATATATGGATTTAGATAAAGCAATCAAATCAAGAAAAAGTGTGAGGAAATTCAAGAATAAAAAACCAGACTGGAGAGAGATTATTGAATGCATTGATTTTGCAAGATATACTCCAATGGCAGGGAATAATTTCACAGTAAAATTCATTCTAGTTGACGATAAAGAAAAAATACAAAAGATTTCTGATTCAGCGCAGCAACCATTTATTTCTCAAGCAAAATATGTTGTTGTGGTTTGTTCAGATCCTTCAAGACCAAAAAATGCTTTTGGTAAAAGAAGCGAGGCATTTGTAAGACAGCAAGCAGGCGCAGCAATTCAAAATTTTTTGTTAAAAATACAAGAAATAGGACTCTCAACTTGTTGGGTAGGATATTTTGTAGAAGAACAGATTAAACGAGAATTAAAAATTCCAGAGGGTGTTCAAATTGAAGCAGTTCTTCCAATAGGTTATGAATTCGAAAAACAAAAAACAAGAAGAGTAAAAATAGACTTAGATAGAATTCTTTATTTCAACAAATATAAAAACAAAAAAATGAAAAGCCCAAAAAAATTAGATGTATAAAAAATTCACTTCTTTCTCTTTCTTCTTGACTTTTTTCCCTTCTGGGAACGAATAAACAAAATCACTAAACCCATAACTATAACCAAAACAAATACTATTCCAGTCCACAAATAAGATTTTATTGTTTCAAAAAATCCTTTTTTCTCAACTATAACTTTGCAGTCATTTGGACAATTTGATTCATCTTCACCAATTTCAGTTTCACAAACACCATTGTTATTACAAATCGATAAATCTATCACAACGACAAATATTGAAAAGCCAGGGGATACTGCAGAAAAATAATAATAATCAGCATCACTATAAATCAATGTTGTGTTTAAAATACTCCATACCTCTACTCCTTCCTCACTTCTATAAAGTATTATGTTTTCCGCGATTCCTCCTTGTTCCTCAATCCAGGTTTTATTTACTTTAAAATCAATTATTACAGATTCTATATTTTCATTATCTATATTTGTTGTATCAATCTTAAATGCTTGATAAGATTCTCCTCAAGACAAACCTATCTCTAAATCTGCTTGAGGGACTACATCAACTTTTGTTACAGTTAATGATACATCCTCAACCGTTTCAGTTGTTGTGATTGTTATTTTTGTCAAATCAATTTCTGGGTCATCTATAATCATTTCAGTTGGCTGGTCTGGTGTTATCTCTGTCCATGTATGTGATTCTGTTGGTGCACTTGCTGTTGGTGCATCCCCACTGCTTTCAACAATATATGAAGCTGTTGCACTCCCAGAATTTCCTGCTAAATCCTCAAAAGTACAAGTTAATGTAAAAGTTCCAACACTGGATGTAGAAGGACTTGATGTATAAGATGTTGCAGAAGTATTCACTCCTGAACCACCT
>JAUXAD010000009.1 GCA_030620045.1 archaeon | reverse complement strand
AAGTTCAACAGAAACATCATTTTGATTTGCATGGCTCTCTCTAAATTCTAACCCTTTGACATTTAATTGAGATTTAATTATGTCCTCAAATTCTTTTCTTAGTTTAAAATCCCCTCCAAGAATCGTAGCTTTTGCCAAAGGCCATCTTAATCCAATCTTAATTTTATCTCTTTCAGCCAAACCTTTTTCTATAACTTGCAAAACAATATTAAATTTTAATTCAAGTTTCTTATCAATTTTCTTTTTATCTGCCTTTGGCCAATCACAAAGATGAACTGATTCTTCTTTCAGTTTATATTTATCTTTTAATTTTAAATATAAATGTTCACTAATAAAAGGACATGTTACTGAAATCATTTTTAATATATCAGTTAGACATTCATAGATAATTTTGAAAACAATAGGGTTTTCTCTGTCTCTTGTAAATCTTATATATTTTCTGCTTAAATCTAAAAAGAGTTCTTCAATAAGTTTGGGCGCTTTATCCAATTCATAAGCATCCAATAATTCAGTGCATTGTTTTATAGTAGAGTTAAGCCTAGATAAAATCCATTTGTCCTCTATTTTCAGCTTTCCAAAATTTTTTGGAATTTTATTTGTGTAATCTATTAAATAATTTGTTGTGTTAAATAAAACATCCAATTCCCTGTGTCTTAATTTAACATCTTCCCATGAAAAATTCATATCTTCTCCAGAACTATTTGTGATGGAATAAAGCCGCAATGTGTCAACGCCATATTTTTTAAGAACTTCATTTGGAGAGATAATATTTCCTAAGCTTTTGCTCATCTTAACTCCTTGGAAATCTCTAATCATTCCGTGTGTGTACATATTCTCAAAGCAATTTTTATCAAATGCCAAGTTTGAACAAAGCTGTAAGGTGTAAAACCATAATCTTGTTTGCTCTATTGCTTCGAGAATTAAATCAGGGGGCCAGAATTTTTTCATTGGTTTTTTTTCACTAGGAAAATTCAGGCAATTCCATGAAGCTGAACCAGAATCAATCCAGACATCAATAATATCAGGAATCCTAGTTTTAATTCCTCCGCACTTGCATTTTATTTTAACCTCGTCAATCCAAGGGATGTGTAAATCTTTAGGGACTTTCCTTGCCAATTTTTTCAACTCAGGAACAGAACCCACTACAACATAATCCCCACACTTTTTGCATTTCCACACTGGCATTGGGACTCCCCAGAATCTCTGCCTTGTTACAGAATTATCCTTAAGATTTTTTATCCAAGATTGATATCTTTCTTTGGTTTCCTTTGGAATGTATTTAACCTGCTCACTTTGTTTTAGCATTTTAGGAACTATATCTTCAATCTTGAAGAACCACTGATTTGTTGCCCTGAAGATAATTGGGTTATGGCATCTCCAGCAAGTTGCATATTCATGCTCTATTGGTGTTTTTGCAACTAAGGCTCCTTTTCTATCAAGCATATCAATAAATTTTTCATCATCTTTTTTTGCTACAAAACCTTTAAAAAATTCTTGGAATTCTCCTTTTTCATTCAAGGTATTAAAAACACCAATTCCATTTTCTCTTCCTACTTCAAAATCTTCAGGCCCGCATCCAGGCGCACAATGCACAAGCCCAGAACCAGAATCTGTGTTTACATATTTTTTACTTAAAACAATAGTGTGAACATTTTTCCATTTATCTTTCAAACTTTTATAATCAATTTCTTTTTCAAATGGATGTTTGTATTTTAAACCTTTCAATTTCTTACCTTTGAACTTTTCAATAATTTTATATTTTTTACCAGTCAATTTAATAAGAGGCTCTACCAAATCTTTTGCCAAAATCCAAACCTCGTCTTCTGTTTTTACTTCAACATAATCAATATCAGGATTTGCCATCACAGCAAGATTAAATGGAATTGTCCAGGGAGTTGTTGTCCATATGATTAAGTATCTTCCATCATTAGTCTTAAATTTCACAAAGATAGAATTATCTGTAAGATTTTTGTATTCTAATTCATGCTTAGCAAGGGCTGTCTCACAATTTTTACACCAAGTCATAACTTTCTTTCCAAGATAAAGTCTGTTTTTTTCATGGGCTTTTTTTACAACCCACCATTCTCCTTCCATATATTCATTTTTCATTGTCATATATGGATTATCATGATCCAGTGTCACACCCAATCTTTCAAAATCTTTATTCATCTGTTCCATCATTTCAAGCGAAAATTTCTTACATTCTTCTACAAATTTTCCCACACCAAATTTTTCAATATCTTTTTTATCTTTAAGATTAAATTTATCTTGAACTTTATGTGCCGTTGGCAAGCCATGCATATCATAACCTCCTCTATCCCAAACATTAAAGCCCCTCATTCTTTTGTATCTTAAAATCTGGTCTTTCAAAACCTGATTCCATGCTGTTCCCATATGGATTTTTCCAGAAGTATAAGGGGGACCATCTAAAAAATAAAATTTCTTGCCTTTTTTTCCTTTTTTACGAGTCTTGTCAAGAATTTTCTTCTCTTTCCAAAACTTCAATATCTCTTCTTCAATTTTTTTAAAATCATACATCCTCTTATATGGTATTTTATATTTTTAAAACATTGCAAAACAAACTTTTTTTAGTATGATAAACTTTAAAAAGTTTGTCTCTTCCACAAAAATATGCAAGATACATATCCCTCTGAAGAATTCATAAAAGAATTAAAATTTTTAAAGAGATATGTAAAAAAAGCATTAGAAGAACGTTTCTCTAATGCAGAAGAGATAATTAAAAGCAGGGAAAATTCCGATCCCTTAGGATTTGACTGGAGGGATTATGATAAATGTAGAGAATGGATTAGGATCATTTTAGAAAGTTATCCTGATTTAAGAGATAAATACAAAGAAAAAGTTAAAGGTTTAGATGAAAGATTGAAACGTGCTTTAGGACATCATTTATCGAGTGATCTTATGATTTAAAATCCTTCCAAAACCTCTCTCTCAATAAAATGTAATTTCCCAGGAATTATAAAACAAAAAGGAGCGCTGATATCTTTTGATTTTAGATTTTCAACTTTATCATAATAAATTTTACTCTTTCTAGCTCCAAGTGTTTCGCAAACTATCAATTTATCTACTTTCTTAATTCTCTTAATAGCATCCTTAAATTCCAATCCAATATCAACAAGAATAAGACTATGAGCACCAATTGATTGATTTTCTCTTATAATATCCATAAAACTATCTGCTTTAAATTTAGGTATACTAGCTATCTTCCCAAACTTATAGATTTGCAAACCAGTCTCAGCAACAGCATCTAAAATAGATGCATTATAAATTACCTTATATCTAACGCCACTTGTTTTTGCTTCTTGTATTAAAGAAATATGCGTTGTGGCTGTTAAAGGAGAGCCATAAACAAGCAATGCAACATCCATTTTTTTTGCTTCATCAATAATTTTTAAACTTTCAACAAATTCCCTGTCTGCTGAAATAATTTTTTTCCCTATGATATCTTGTAATTCTTGTTCAGAATATGGAAACTCAACAGTATAATTTTCAAGGTACACTTTTTTGCATATTTTGGCTCTTTCTAGCCCATACTTTGAAATTCCATCAACATTCAATCCTAAACCGATTATGTATAACATGAAAAAATAGAGAAGAAAGGGTTTATAAGACTATTTCTTCAAACTCCTGCTAGTAACAATTGCTATAAAAAAAAAGCTAAACATCAAGACATCATCCTCAAGAATCAATCCAATAACTCCTCCAATCAAACTCACAATTATGATAATTCCAAACCACCTCTTCCCTGATTTTAATTCCTCTTTTGTTATTTTCGCAAGGTAAGAACCAATCGGAAAACCTAGCGCTAAAACTCCAATCCCAATGAGAAGTTTAATAATTTCTTGCATAATAATATTTAAGAAAGAAAGTTTTTATATATAACTATGTATCAAAAATATCTTATTGTAGCGAGTAAAACAGATAAGGCAGGAATTAACATAACAACTCACTTAAGCCAATTTAGAGAAAATCCTGTGCTTTCATCTATGAAAAAATCTCCTTCGTTTGATTTTTATTTGTGTGACGATGAAATAATCCATACAGAAAATTTAGATTTAGAAAAAATCAATCAATATGATTTCATAATTTTTGCTTCAAAACATCGTTCTGAAAAAGGGACAAAAACTCTTTCTGTTCATGCTCCAGGAAATTGGAGAAATGCAGAACTTGGAGGAGAAAAAGGAAAAGTTTGTAAAACCTCTGCCCTATTCCAAAAACAAATTTTTGAAAAATTAAAAGTTAATGCCAACCCCCACAATCTAAAAGATTACAAAGTAACTTTAGAATGCACTCATCACGGACCTTTAATTGATAAACCCTGTATTTTCATAGAGATAGGTTCAACAGAAAATGAGTGGAAAGATAGAAGAGTGGGATTCATAATCGCAAAAACAATAAGAGATATAATTCAAGAATTCAAAGAAAATCCTTATAATGAAATAGCCATAGGAATCGGTGGTCCGCACTATTGTCCAAATTTTAATAAAATACAACTAAATTCAAATGTCGCCCTCTCACATATTATACCTCAATATGCTTTGCCTTTAACAGAAGAAATGGTCAAAGAGGCATTAGAAAAAACACAGGAAGAAGTTGATTTTGTATTGTTAGATTGGAAAGGAATTGGGAATGCAGAAGAAAGACAGAGGATAATTGATATTCTTGATAAACTTTATATAAGTTATAAGAGAACTGGTGAGATTGAGAAATAATTTTAATCTGGACAATTAGGAGAATTAGGATACATTTCACAACATAATAATTTATATTCAACACATAATTTATCAGAGCAATCTGCATCTTTACAATGTTCTTCTCCCATTACATATTTATATTCCCCCACATCTATTTTTCCAGAATCAAATGATAATTGTGTTAATCTTTTAGCTGTATTACTAACCAATGGATTTGCAGAATTTACATCTTTTTTACGCTCTTCTTTTTTCTTTTCTACCCATAGGGAAGAGACTTCCAAAAATTCTGCAATAGCCGGATCATACTCCTCCGGCTCATAATTGAGTGATCTATAATTAAATAGGGCATATTCATATGGTAGGCCAGAGAATTTATTTACAGACCAATCTATATTTTCTACTTCTTTTTTGAATTTAGCATCATATAAATTTACATAAGTCTCATCTAATTCCGCATATAATCTTATTTTGTCCTCGATTGTTCCAAAACCACTTCCTGTTGCTTTTTTATAACCTTCAGACCAGTATTCTCCTTCACGTATAAAAATTCCTAAATCATTTAATTCATTGTATTTCTCTTCTGATAATATAAATTTCTTTTCGATATTTAAATTTCTTAAAGCAAAAATAGCTTTACCCCCAAAATCCCAAATATTCTCTTCATATAATTTTAGTGCTTCTTCCTCTGAATTTATATCATTATATTTAAATTCTATTAAAACAGAAATGATATCTTTTCCAAAATTATTTTCTGATATCTTTTTTATCCTTTCTATAATCTGTTCTTCTTTTCGGGCATTAATCATCATTTCTTTAATAGATTCTGTGAATTCTTCATTTAGATATAATCTGTCAAGAGATTCGAGGGCTATTTCGTTATAGATTTGAGTTAAACGTTTAGGCCCCATATCATAATAGATTATCTTATTTATTTCATCCTTAATCTTTTGCCTTTCTTCAATATCAGAAAAAGGATCATAATCGCCCTTTAGTATTTTCTCTTCATAAATTTTTAATTTTTTAAGTAATTCATTTAGTTCTTCATTTCCCAAAGTTTTAAGGAGTTCAATTTCCTCGTTCGAAATTCTGTCATCTTTTAGATGCTCCAATTCATGTCTTAAAATATCTATTGGACTCGCCATATCTCTCATGGGGAAGAGTGCATATTCTTCACTTGTGGGATCAACCATTGGTCTTCCAATTTCGATTGTTTGGCCTCCGGCACCAGCAGTGGCTACATCATGATATTCAACCATATTTATATATTCAATAGCTTTGGGGGAGCCTTCAAAAAAATTATCTGTAAGGTAAAGTAAATATGGAGGAATATTTGATTCATTAAATCTAGGAATTAATCCCACGGTTTTAAATTCTACAGAGGGATATTTTTCCCTCATTTGTTCCATGGTCTGTAATTTATTGTCTTCAATTAAAGCACTAACTGGCAAGCCATATTTATTATAACTAACAAGCTCTTTATCATTTTTGTCTAAAAAAACAAACTGCCTATAAGAATTCATTCTTATTTTAGTATCTATTTCAGGAGAATCAGATTCTAATTCAAATGCAACACTTTGATATTTTTTATCAAAATCTTCATATTCTAATGGTGCAGGCGGTTTCCCAGAAATTTCATTTTTATCAAAAACAATTTCAAATTTATCATTTTCGAAAATAGTTTTTCCATTTTCAGAACTTTTATGAATAACTTTTGGTATCAATCCTTTGTCAGTTCTTTTTTCAAATCTCAAACCATCTCCAGAATTAATATTTACTGTTAAAAGATCTTTGCCATCTGTATTTAAAATTTCATGACCTTCAAGAAATTCTACATCAATAAAACTTTTTTCAGCACTCTGCATTTCTAGAATATCAGAATCCTGCCTTATCCAATTTCCTTTATAATCAGATAAATCTGCATCAAGATTTGCAATTAAAACACCATCTTTTTCATCATCCACATTCAGCCTCATTTCTTCATAATCTGCAGTACCTTGTTTCAAGAAATAACCTTCTTCTTTAATCTGCAATTCCCCATTTAGAAAAATTCCATTAGGGAGCAAAATATCCTCCCCTTTTATCTCAGTTATATAACCTTTTTGTATATATTCAAGTAAATCTTCAAAATTAGTTAAATCAGCTCCATCAGGAAATTTAATTCCAATCCCGGTGTCTTCATCAAAAAAGACTCTCGAATTTGCAGAAGCATTAATAGTCTTATCTCCGAAAGTATAAGTTCCTCCATTTTTACCAACAGTAAAATCTGCTTTTACAACATTATCCTCATCTAAATCGACATATGTTGGATGACCTGAAATGTTTTGAGGAATAATATTTGTAAACACATTTCCATTCACATCTAAGGTTGCATTTTCTTCTACAAAACTTACTCTAAGTATATTATCTTCTAACTCTTGGTATTTCACACCTATCCCAATTATCTTTATTTCTTCAGGCAAACCCATAACTTTTCCAAGATCAATTATATTTTGAGAATTAATCAAAGAGATTTGAGCTAGTATAATTAATACAACCAAAATCCCCAGTATAAATTTTAACTTCTTCATTTTAATATTTATTTGCAAACACCCATTCAAGAGGTATATCATTTATTTTCAAATTCTCATCTGTAATAATAAAAATTATTTCTCCTTGTTCAGTACTAGTCATGTCTATTATCAAATCTCTTTCAAGAGCAATATCTGCAATACAACTTAAACAAATATCCTCCCTCTTTAATTGATTTTGAATTAATTCATTTATTGAATTATAAACAACCCCAAACCCTGTAGAAATTTTTGTTGCTCCAAAATTTTCAAGCCTTCTTGTTTCTTTCCCTTTTTTAATTGTTAAAGGATATTTCACATCAAATATCACTTTACTATCTCTTATACTTGTGCTTGTTTCTATCTCTCCTTCACTTATATTATAATCCGGAAAATTAACAAAATCTTGTGTGCAAGCAGATAATTGATAATCCATATATAAAGAAAGTTGATTTTCAACATCTTCCTCAGAAGGCATATAATTTTTTCCTTCAAAATAATAATAAGCTATTCCTCCAAGTGTGGAAAGTTGTGGGGGGAACATATAACCTCCATTTTCAGCAATATGATAAATTGCATCTTTTCCAGTCCCTTCAATACACTCTTCAACAAACAAATAAACTTCATCACCTTTAGGCGTAAAAATATCTTCTAAACCCAATTGCTCTCTGAATAAAAAAAATCCTGCAACAAGTGCAATAACTAATATAGCAATTATAATAAAGATTGTGACCTGTCCTCTTTTTTTCTTTTCCATCTTAAAAACGTCTCGGGCAGGAATCGAACCTGCGCACCCCGAAGGGTCCGGCTTAGCAAGCCGGTGCAATACCATTATGCGACCGAGACATAAAATAAGAATAAATTTTAAGAATTTAAATCTTTGTGCCGTAGTAAATTATACTCAAAAAAGATAGCTTCCCTGTCAATGGTATCCTTCCAATGATGAGGTGCTCTATGAACTTCTACAAAACCAAGTTTTTTGCATAAGGCAATCATTTTAGGATGCCCCTCATGAGTTTTGAGTTTTATTTCGCTATAACCCTCTTTTCTAGACATATCAAACATGATTGAAAATAACTTGCTTGAAATACCTCTTCTTTGATAATCTGGATGAACTGCATCAAGCCAGTTATATATATCTCCGTCATCATCTTTATACCATATCTTAAAACCAACTATTCTTTCACCATCTTTTACCACATAAGTCCATATCTTTTTTCCTTCTGCTCTTTTTAGTAATTTTTGTGTTGGATAAAAATCATTAAAAGAATACCGAGCAACTTCTAAAATTCCTTCTAAATCTTTCTCTAAGGTTGTTTGAATATAATCCATTTAAATATACTAGAACTCTTTTTTTTAAGAATTATTGTGCTAGAAAATACTGCGAGGGCGAAGTTATTGGAAAGTGCAAAATCTTAGTAATAACAGCTTTTCAATGGCTGAGTTGGGATTTGTTCAAATCCAACTAAGAGAAAAATAGCGAGGGCGGGATTTGAACCACGCGACCTCCGGGTTATGGGCCCGACGAGCACTCCAGACTGCTCCACCTCGCTATCAAACTTCAACAAAAATTAAATTTATAAAGGTTATGAATTTGGAAAACCTATGCTAACTTTAGGAATTGATGAAGCAGGAAGAGGTCCTGTAATTGGGCCAATGGTTTTAGCAGGGTGCCTAGTAGATGAAGAAACAGAAAAAGAATTTAAGAGACTAGGAGTAAAAGATAGCAAACAGCTAACTCAAAAAAGAAGAGAATTTTTAGAAAAAATAATAAAAGAAAAATCAGAAACTTTTGAGATAGTAATTATACATCCTTTAGACATTGATGGAACAAATCATCAAGGAATTAATTTAAATGCTTTAGAGGCAATAAAGGCAGCAGAAATAATCAATAAAATAAATAAAGGTTTCAAAAAAATAAAAATAGTTATTGATTGCCCTTCTCCGAGTATAATTAAATGGCAGGATTTCTTAAAAACAAAAATAAAAAATCTTTCAAATTTAGAAGTTTCCTGCGAGCATAAAGCCGATAAAAATAATATTTCAGTTTCAGCTGCTTCAATCTTAGCAAAATGTGTAAGAGAAAAAGAAATGTCTCTGTTAAAAGAAAAATACGGGAATGGAATTGGTTCTGGATATTGTTCAGATCCATTAACCAAAAAATTCTTAGAAGAACATTTTAAAAGCCATAAAAAAGATGGCATAATTAGAGAAACTTGGCAGACCTGGAAAAATTTATTAGCAAAAAAAGAACAAGTGACTCTTAAGTTTTGAGATTTTTATTTTAACATTTCTCTCCACTTGAATAACCCACGCTCTACAGCTTCTATTACCTTTTTAGCAGTAGGCGAACGCTTTCCTCCTCCATACATGCTGACTCCTGGATAAAACATTTCTATAGCCTCTTCTTCACTATCAGCATTAAATTCATAATAATTCCAATAATCCCTTAAATCATATTTTCCATTTTTCTTTTTTATGACCATTACCACATGACCCATATATGGCCCCCGAATCCCACGTCCCCAACATTCATAACCAAAAGCTTTTCTAGCAATTTCTGGTGCGAGTATTCCATTTAGATTTTGACATATACCCTTACCAGAATCATGTATTTCTTCTGCATCCTCTGTGTAATCCTCTTCGTCCCACTTAAAATAACTCAAATAAAGTGATAGGTCTTCTTCTGAATGTATTTTTTCAACAGCATCATCTATACCTTCTCCCCATACAGAATGTATCAAACTAGAATCTCCTGCATCTTTTATCCATGTTCCATATATGTCTGGGGATGCAGGTTTGCTAATCTTATGAAACTTTTTTATTGTATAATCTTCTGTATTAATATCCCTGTCAAGTTGAGTAGAAAAACTTAATCCCAAAATATCGTCTTTGTTATTATAAAAAACCTCAAAATTTCCATCCTTAAGTGCATACCCAAGTGCCATTATAAAATTAATATCATTTAATTGCGAGTGATTTATGTTAAAATCCCCCTTGAAATAAAGGCCAAAAGGAGACATTAAAAAAGTGCTAATATTTGACTTGAAATTTGCAAGTATAGGACCAAAATGATTTGGTATAAAATTCATTTCAAATTCATAGTTTATTTTATTCTCACCATTGTGAAATGCAATTTTTGGTGTAATATAAAAACTTCCAATATCTGGATTGAAATTACCACCATATACAAACTCTAACCCCGGATCAAAATATTTTGTGAGAATGTCAGCACCCAAACCTGCTTTTATGTGACTAAATGGAAAAGCAAATGAATTATCATTAACAAATGAATATTTCGCATATCTTTCATTAATTTTTCTAATCTTTTCAATACCTCCTGTGTCTTTAAGTTTTGGAAAATAACCGCTTCCTGACATAGAAACCCAAGGAACAAAAGTTCTTTCAAAATCTCCTTTTTCTACCACTGCTTCTAATCTTCCCTTTAAATTTACATCCCAACCAAGAGCATAAAGTTCTAAAGGAGTATTATAGGGTGTGCTGTAATTCCAACAAAACATATTTGGTATATTTATCTTTGCTCCAGTTAATATTACAGAAAATGTTTTATCAAAAATCATCCCCCCAATCTGCGCTTTCAACATATCAGCATCTCTAAGATATGGGTCTGAATCAAATTTTTTATATTCACCACCAATATAAACTCCATGTTCTCCAGAATAACCTATTGCACTGCTTATTTTATCTAAATCACCATTAGTTGTATTAGCATCAAAGTCTAATTTCCAATCCCCTCCAAGAGGTATTGAAGCGTCTATCCCAGATTCTGAACCTTTTTGTATAAGTCTTAAATCAGGAAGAATAGTTTCTTGTTCTGCAGGTTTAGAATTAATCTTTTTCAGATTAAGAGTATCTTCCCCATATTGTTCTAAATGTGGTTTAGGAAGATTATCATAAATCTCTTCAAAACTAGAGATTCTTTCTAATCCAGCTTTTCTTGCATCTCTTAATTCTCCGGGGTCAGCTACGCTATTCAAAGGAAAGAAATTAGATATGCCCATTAATGCTGCCAATACTATCCATGGAGTTTTTCGCATATTGTTACCACTCCAAAGAAGGTATTTAAAGTTTATGTGGGATTTATCCAACCTCTTATTCTTCTCCCTAACTTTTAAAAACTTACTCGCCTCTTTTCCATATATGACTTATATAAAAAAATTGGTAATGCATGGTTTTAAGAGCTTTCCTAAAAAAACAGAACTGCCTTTCACGCAAGGAATAAATATTATTTTGGGTCCAAATGGTTCTGGGAAAAGTAATGTTTCAGATGCATTGTGTTTTGTTTTAGGAAGATTAAGTATAAAATCCATGAGAGCAGCTAAAGCAAAAAATTTAATTTTTTTAGGAACCAAAGTAGCATCCCCTGCAAAAGAAGCAATGGTTGAAATAATATTTGATAATTCTAACAGAACATTCTCAATAGATAAAAATGAAATTTCAATAAAAAGAATTGTCAGAAGAAACGGGCAAAGTGTTTATAAAATTAATAATCAGACAAAAACACGGCAGGAAGTTTTGGGATTGCTGGCTCAAGCAGGGATAGACCCAAATGGTTTCAATATAGTTTTGCAGGGAGAAATCCAGAACTTTGTTAGGATGCACACAGAAGAAAGAAGAAAAGTTATAGAGGAAGTTTCAGGAATTTCAATTTATGAAATGAGAAAAGAAAAATCTCTAAAAGAATTAGATAAAACAGAAGAGAAATTAAAAGAAGTTCTTGCAATCCTTAGAGAGAGAACAATTTATTTAAATAATTTAGAAAAAGAAAGACAGCAGGCCTTAAGATTCAAAAAACTTGAAAAAGATGTTAAAAAATATAAAGCAAGCATAATCTATCATGACTTAAGAAAAAAGAAAAAAGAAATAGAAACTGTAAATTTTGAGATTTCTAAAAAAAATAAAGAAGCAGAAAAGATAAAAAAAATAATAATCAATATTGAAACAGACATAAGCAATTTCGAATCAAAAATTACTTCTATAAATTCTACAATTCAAAAATCTACAGGACTAGAGCAAGAAAAACTTAACCAAGAGATAGCAAATATTAGAGCAGAGCTTGCAGGGATGAGCGTAAAGATGGAGAATTCTGAAAACAAACTTTCAGAAACTTTAAGACAAAAACAAGAACTCCAGCAGATAATAAGGGATAATGAACTTTCAATAAAAGAACTAACAAAAGAGGCCCCAACAACAACAAAAAATCAAAAAGAAGTTGAGATGAAAAAACAAGAATTAGAAAAATTAGAAGAACAAAGAAAAAGGTTTTATACAATTAGGTCTGAATTGAAATCAATTAGGGAAAGAATTCAGGATAAAAAAACAGTCTTTCAAAATTATACAAATGAATCTGAATTTTTATTAAGGCAGATTAAATCATTATCTAGAGAATTGTTTGACAGAAAAACAGGGGAGAATAAATTAGATGCCTTGAAACTTTCTCTAGCAGAAAAAAAAGAACTCTTGGAAAATTTAAGAAAAAAAGAAAAGGAATTCGAAAAAATATCCTATGCTAATGAATATGAAATTGATAAACAGAATAAACTAATGGAGAAAATTTCCAAAATGGATATTTGCCCTCTTTGCAAGAGTAAGATAACTGAGAAGCATATGAATTTAATACATCATGAAACACGCCCGAGAATAAATTTCTTAAAAAAGGAAATAGAAAATTCAGATAAGAGGTTAAGTGAAATATACAAACAAAGAGAAATATTAAGTCAGGAAATAGAGCAAATAAGTATAGAAATATCAAAAAGAGAGGTTGATTTAATCAATATTTCAACCATAAATGAAAAGAAGGACCAAATCAAATCTCTCCAAGAAAAAATAGAGAAATCAAGGGGAGAGATTATAGAACTAGAAAAAACTAAAAAAAATCTTGAAGGAAATTTTGATGAAACTTCAAATATTGAACAAAAATGCGAAACAGTTAGAATAGAAGTCCAGGAAATTTCCTTAAGAACAGAAGAGAATGTTAGCTCAGAGATATCTTTCAAGCAAAGAGAGTTTGAACGTTCAAAAATTTCTTTAAAGCAGTTTTCAAGAGACGAAGAAGATTTGAATGAAGAGATTATAATTGTTAAAAAAAATTTAAAGGAAAGAGAAGAATTGCTCCAAAAGAAAAAAGAACAAGAAGAAGAATTAAACAAGAAATTCCAGAAATTAATTTCAGAGAGAGATACACTGCAAAAGAAAATCCGGGAAAATGAATTCCAGATTTCAACAAAACAAAATGTTAATCATAATATAGGACAAGAAATAAATAATTACAAAATTGAGAAAGCAAGAATTGACGCAGAAATTGAAAATTTTGAAACTGAAATGTTGGGTTTTAACAATGTTGAAATAATCAAAGCAAATAAGGAAGTTCTTATTCAAAAACTAAGCAAAACTCAGGAGATACTTTCAAGAATTGGCTCTGTTAATTTACGTTCCTTAGAAGTTTATGATTCTATTAAAAAAGAATATGATTTAATAAAAGAAAAAGTAGAAATTATTTCAAAAGAGAAACAAGGAATTTTTAAAATAATCCATGAGATTGATATAAAAAAGAAAAAAGCATTCCTTAAAACACTGCACGCACTAAATGAAACTTTTTCAAGAAACTTTTCGCAATTGAGCACAAAAGGTCAAGTTTCATTAGAAGTAGAAAATAGAAAAGACCCTTTTGAAGGAGGAGTTAATATTATAGTTAAAACAGGACACGGAAAATATTTTGATGTGAAATCTCTCTCAGGAGGGGAACAAACCATTGTAGCTTTGTCCTTGATTTTCGCAATTCAGGAGCTTAATCCTTATTCTTTTTATGTACTTGATGAAATTGATGCAGCCCTGGATAAAAGAAACTCTGCAAGATTAGCAGGTCTTCTGCAAAAATATATGAAAAAAGGACAATACATCACAATAACTCATAACGACGAAATTATTACAAATGCAACAAATCTTTATGGAATAAGCATGCATGATGGTATCTCAAAAATCGTTTCATTAAAGGTATAATTTCATCATGCACGCGATTTCACCAGAGGCAATTAGAAATCGCCGTTCAGTGTTTTGAGGAAAGTCGCAGAAAACCAGCGGGTTGTCTGCATATGTATGATGGCATAAGTAAGATTGTTAGTTTAAAGGTATAATAAAATATAATAATTCTTAATAAGCTCTAAGATTTTATAAATTATGATGGGGAAAAAGAGCAATAAAAAAATAAATTTTGCTATCGCTGTTAAAGCTTTTATTGTTGATAATAAAAACAGATTACTTATTCTTAAAAGAAGATCTAACGATGTCCAAAAACCTAGAACATGGGAAATTCCTGGAGGAAGATTAAATCCTGGAGAAGATCCTTTTATAGGACTTAAACGAGAGACTAAGGAAGAAACAAGTTTAGATATTAAAATAATTAGACCATTAACTATTAGATATTTCACAAGAAAAGATAAACAAATTATTATTATGATTATTTTTTTATGTAAACCAATAGGAGGAAGTATTAAATTATCTAAAGAACATTCTGATTTTTTTGGACTAAATCTTAATATTCCTGAAGAAGTATCAAAATATTTTAAAGATAGTTTCTTTATGAAAGAGATTAATGCTTTCAAAAAGATTTAGACAATTATTTATATACTTAATTACCTATTCAGTCTAATGAACAAAACCAAACTTTTCAAAAGTTTGAGGATTTAATTAAGAATCAAAAAGAACTTCAATCTGTAACAACTTTGGGATTATCTTCATACAAATCTCTCATTTTCTTACAAAGACTTGAAAGTTCTTCCACTCTTCTAATCTTTTTCTTATCCTCATAAAAACTTTTGGGGTCTTCAAACCATGTCTCTAAATTATCTATTCCTCTTATGAATTTTGAAATCATATATTTAACATCTTCGCTTGAAGCATTTTTCCACCTCCAACCAAGTGCTTCAACAATCTCTTTTGAATCCTCTACAAAATGATATCCTTTTGAAGGAGGAAGTTTTGACCTCAACCCTTCCAATGTTTCAGAAAGAAGATTTTTTGCGTCTTCTACAAAAGTCTTTGCGTGTTTACTTAATTCAACTTTCTCCCTCTCCATCGAATTAGAGATGTATCTAAAAGCAAGGAAATATTCAATTCTATCTATTTTCTTCATTTTTATAAGTCATATTTATGGTTTATAAACATTTATTTACTTAATCTCCTATTAAATTTTATGGATAAAACCCAACTCCTCCAAAGTTTAAAGCGAAGAGGCTTTTCAAAAGAAATTCTATATGCTTTTTCAAATGTCAAAAGAGAAAATTTTATTCCAGAAAAATTAAAAGTTCATTCTTATGAAGATACTGCTTTGCCTATTGGGAAAGGTGCAACAATTTCCCAGCCTTATACAATAGCTATGATGCTTTCTCTTCTTGAATTAAAAAGCGGGCAAAAAGTTTTAGAAATAGGTTCTGGCTGTGGTTATGTTTTAGCTTTAATTTCTAAAATAACTAAAGAAAAAGTTTTTGGAATAGAAATAATAAAGGAGTTGGTTGAAAAATCAAGAAAAAATCTTAAGGAATATAATGTTACAGTATATAATAGAGATGGTTCTAAAGGGCTTGAAGAAAAATCACCATTTGATAGAATCATAATAAGTGCTGGGGGAAGAGAAATACCAAAAAAACTTGTTTCTCAATTAAAAAATAACGGAATAATTGTCGCCCCTGTTGGACAAAGATATGAGCAATCCTTAATCTCTTACAAAAAAATTAAAGGTAAATTAGTAATAAAAAAAGAAATTCCTGGATTTACTTTTGTGCCTTTTATTTAATCTTCTATATTCCTCTTTCACAACTTCGTTATCTAAAGCAATTACTAAGTTTTTATAAAAAATAGCATCGAGTCTTCCTAAATTATGTCTATACCATCCATGAGGGCATTCAATTATTTTTAATCCAGAGGAATAAGCTCTTTCATCTTCAATTTCATATTCTATCATTAATTCTGGAGAAAATTCTACACCTTCTGGAACAATGAATTGTTTAGCACTATGTTCTGGATGTATGGCAATTCCGTGGCCACCCCAAGAACAATATGGATTAATTCTTTTCTTTCCAACCCAAAAATGATCCACGATAGGAACAGAATCAAATTTAATATCTAAATCAGTTCTATCAAGTATTTTATGGTTAGATATAATTTTTCCTGTTTTTTTATCTCTCTTAACATATTTAAGAATGGCTTGAACGTCTTTTCTTCTATCAGCTATTTCTTCTAAATCTTTTACTGTTTCTTCCAACACTGTCTCTAATAAATCTGGAACTAAGCCAAAATTAATTCCATTTTGTGCCATAGAAGGATGATAAGGAGGAATTTCAATTCTACGAAAATCCCAAAATTTTCCACACCCCCCCATAGTCTCAGTCAAAACTATTGGAAAATGTTCTCTTCTAAACATGAATTTATCTAAATCTGTCATAATAATCTCCTAATCTTTGAATATATAAATATTTAGTTATAACAAAGCAATTAAAAAAATAAAATCACCTCTAAATAAAAAATTAAAAAAGTTAATAATAACTTTCTCCAAATTCTTCTGCTTTTTCAGGTTTCTTTGTAACTAAGACAATCAAAACAACTAACAATACTAAAAAGATTATTGCTAGAATAACTGTCAATATTACAATTGGGCTTGCTAATTGGCTTGCTTCTTCACTACCAGTAAAAGTAACTGTGCTAACAAGTTCTCCATCTGCGTTAAGAACACTAACATCAAAATTGTATTCTCCTTCTGCGTTTGGAGTTACTATAATTGTTTCACTTTTACCAGCTTCAACAGAAACAACATTTCTGCTAACACTTGCTGGTGATTCAACAACAACAGTATAAACAGCTATTTTGTCAGTTGGGTTAATTATCATTAATCCATTTTCTGTCTTAAACACTTGGCTTGGTAAGCCATTTATCTCAACTGTCACAGTTTTACTCAAAACAGTGTCTTCATTTGAAACTTCTACTTCAAGAGTATAAGCTCCAGTTAAAGCATCATAAGGGACTGTTAAGTAAAATCTCTCGCTTAAAGTGTCTTCATCATCGTCTTCTACTTCTATAGCTACTAAGTCTCCAAAGTAAAATCTTTGTTCAAGATCTAATGCAGAAATTCTTGCAGTTACAAATAAATCATCTAAGTCATTATAACCAGTGTTTTTCAAAAAAATATCTACTGAGAATTTTTCACCAGCTTCAACATTTTTAGCAACATTGATTGACTTAAAATCTATATTATATGAAGGTCTTTGAACATTCAAAGTAACAGGTAAGATTTCTGTTTCATGTTCTCTACCTTCTATTTTGATGTTAAGAGTTACTTCTCCAGATACTTTGTCCTTAAGTTCATAAGGAACTTTAATGTTCAAAACTTTTCTATATTGAGAACCATTTTCAACATCAAATACTTCTGATTCAACTTCAGTATCTATTTTATCGCCTTCAATTTCTACTGTAACAGTAACATCTGTATCAGATTCATTTGCAATGAAATAAACTTTTACAGTTATAGTTTCACCAGCAACAACACTTACATCATCATTTATGATGTTCATACCATTAACTGTAATAACTGCTTCATCAGTTATGTCCAAAGCACTAACTGTAGCAACTAAGAATAAAGCCATAGCAATTGCAACAAAAGAAACCATAAGGTTTTTTGTATTCATTCTATTTTTATATTTTTATATATTTAATTGCAGAAAACTTTGTTTTCCGTAAATATCTGCATATAATTTAACTTATAAACTTTACGGTGACAACAGAAAGGGGTAATTTTATAGTACTAAATGTTAGTAACATAAAGTGAAGAATTTCATTAATTGTTTTTACTTGTTGTAAATCCTCAACCCCAAAATAGAATCTTCAATAGGAGAAGGGCTTTCATTTATTATTGTAATTGTCTTTTCCTTCGGTAAATTTGAGATAAGTTTTTTTAATTCACTTGCAGGGGTTTTTTTATGATGCTTTTCACCTTTTTCACCATACTCTATACCAGAAAAATGGCAAAGCCATTTCTTTTGTGGGAATAATCTTTTCAATTTTTCAAAATCAATTCTTTTTTCTCTGGCAAGAATATGAGCAAAATCAATACAAAAACCACACCCAGTTTCTTCAACTAATTTGTGAATTTCATCAACACTCCCAAACACATTTATTTTTCCCATAGTTTCTGGGCACAGAGTTATATTCCATTTATTTTTTTCTATCTCTTCCTGCAATTCTTTGATTCTTTCTTTTATTTGCAAGTAAGTTTCTTCTTTAGAATCCTTACCATAAAAACCAGGATGAAAAATAATATCCTTAGCTCCTAACCAGTGCCCTGCTCTGCATGAATCTAAAATTCTTTTCTTACTTCCCTCAATTTTTTCTTCATCATCAGAATTCAAATTAATCCAATAAGGTGCATGAATATTCAATTCAATTCCAAATTTTTCTGCAGCTCTTTTTACTTTTATTGCATCTTCTTTTCTTTTAATATAAACTTGATAAGTAAAAGGAATCCCACAGGCTTTAATCCCATTTTCATGGTATCTTTCAAAGGTTTCCTCAACTTCTTTAACAGGGCCCATCGTAGCAGGTCCAAATTTAACTGACATGCCAATAAAAAGAAATTAAAACTTTAAAGAAGTTTTGATAAAAACAATTCTTGCCTTTTATTCTTTTAAATTAATAGCTCTTTGAGTTTGACAGAATTCACCAAAAACACCCTCTTCCTCTAACTTTCTCACTAAATCCTGACCTTTTGTTGTAATGTATTGAGTTTCAATGAGTGCAAGAAAAATATTTGGAGGACTTGGATGGTGGGGGGTGAGTTCCTATGCAACAATCCTGCTTTATTCATAGCACGGTCTATAACTTCCCCACTTGGAGAATTAGCACCAATAAGAAGACTCTTGCTCTCTTTTTTATAAGTATTATAAAGATTCAATAATGTACGGTATATGACTAAATCCTCAGGCAAACTTTTATCAGATAAATGTTCATACACCAAATCTTTAAGTTCTAATAATGCTGTTCTTTCATTTGGCATAGAAGTATCTACTTTAGATATTATTTAAATATTTATATCCTAAATAACATAATAAAAAAATAAAAAAGCCCCTAAATAATTAGAGGCTTAACAACTGAATGTTTGTATCTGTAGTTGCAAAATTTTTCGCTGCAATAACCTGAACTCCTGCTTCTTCAGATGCCTTGATAATTGAGCTCGTGACTGTCCCATCAATTATAAGTATTGCTGGTTTTTCACTTGGTTTTCTTAAAGCACTATTTAGGCCTCTAACAGAAACTTTCTTAATTTCCTCTAAAGATTCATTCAAAAAAATTGCTTTGCCTGTTCCCTGATTTTCACTTGAAAGTTCTTTAAGCTTTGATTTATCTTCATCACTTAAACTTATTTTTTCTACTTTCTTCTCAGGAACTGTTTCTAAATACTTTTTCTTAGAAAAAAATTCTTCTACTGGAACTTTCTTTCTTAAATTCATCAAGATTTCTTTTCCAGTTAATTCTTCAACTTCTTTCCCATCAGGAGCAATTGCGATATTCTCCACCTTAGCATTATCAACAACATTCTGAACAATTAATTTTCCTCCTCTGTCTCCATCAACAAATAAAGTGATTCCTTTGTCTTTGCTTAATTCTTTAATTTCATCTGGGAGTTTTGTCCCGTTCATTGCTATTACATTGTTAATTCCTCTTTTAATCAAATTAAGCACATCTGCTCTTCCTTCAACAACAATTACTTCATTTCCAGAAAGGTCTCCACAAGGAAGTTTGCTTTTTCCATACTCTTTAATTCCAGCCATTTTTGCAGAATCTTTAATCTCTTCAGAAATTTCTCTTGAGTCTGTTGAACCTTTAATATCTCCCATTAACTTTTTAGCTCTCTCAATAATGTAATCTCTCTTACTTCCTCTAACATCTTCTATTTTTTCTACTTCTATTTGAGAGTCACATGGTCCAATTCTTTCTATTGTTTCAATCGCAGCAGCAATTAGTGTTGTTTCTGATTGATCTAGCGCTGTAGGAATCTTGATAACACCAGTTGTTCTTTTGTTATCTCTCTCCACTTCAACTTCAATTCTACCAATTTTTCCTTCTTTCTGCAATTCCCGCATTTCCAAATCCGCTCCAAGCAACCCTTCTGTCTGCCCAAACACAGCTCCAATTACATCAGGTTTTTCTAAAGCACCTTCAGCCATAAAAATTGCGTGTATCATGTATTTTATCGATACTGGACTTATTTTTGCCATAATTTCTCCGTTTAATTTAATTATTTAAAATCTTATGATTTTATTTAGAAAAATATCTAACTGACTAATTACTCTTGTCACTTCTTCAAACATAAAACTAACCAAGTAAATTTGATTGTGAATGTGAATATCTTAATGATAATCTATAATAGATATTTCTCTAACACTTATTTATATTTTATCAGGTTTTTAAAGATTGTTATTCAAACTTTTCTTCAGAATAAAATATTCCTTTAACTTCCCAAGCTTTTCATACAACCCCAAAATCTTTTTTTTAATCTCCTGCTTTTCCAAATCAGTGATATTCATTTCCAGGAGTTTTTCATAAATCCTTAAAGCATTATTTCTTTTCATCTCTTTTTCATAAACTTCTGCCTGTCTTTTGTAAAAATCTTTAATACTAAAATAAATATCTTGTTTTTCTATAACATTTGCCTGATTCATTGCTTTTTTCATTGCCTCATCAGCTTTATCAAAAACCCCTGCTTTAATATATAATTCAGATTCTTTAATATAATGTTTAATTTTTTCTGAAAAAGCTATGGAAATCAGGGCAATATTATTAAACATTTTCGCAGCAGAATCAAACACGCCTTTTCTTTCATAAATTTCTGCCAGTTTGAAACAAATAAATTTCCTAACATCAATAGGAATTTTTTCTTCTAAGATTTCTGTCAGATAATCTATCTGAACAAAATCCCCTTTTCCTTCAATTTCTTTTTCAATATCAGATTTAGATAAACCCGAATATAGCATACATAAAAAAAGAGTCAAGAATATATAAGGATTATTGAGATGGAGATTTATTCTATGTCTCTGCTAAATTTTTCTTTAAATTCTTCCCAATCTCGTATATTAGTCTCCCTTCTCTCTTGGAGATCATCAGTTTTCGGATAATCATAATCTATTACACCTAGTAAAGCATAACCAGTGCTCTGTTCAAAATCCCTTTTAAAATCTCCACCAGGATCTTCACATATTGACATTAAACCTATTCTAAGAATTCTCTTCTCAGTAACATCTTCAATATTATGTTTCTCTATACTTTGTTCTACAAAATGTCTAAACCTTTCAATTCTTTCTTGTAGTTGTGTTTCAAAGTATGTCTTCTTTTCTGTTTCAGTAAGTGTACTAAGAAATTCTATTTCTTCATGAATCCTTTCACAGTCTCCTTCTTTAGGAGTATATCCAGCATCGATATAATTCAAAGCCTCTTTTACAACTGGATGTTTTAAATCTGAAGATTTTATTATACTTGGAAATACTCTAGAGCCTTCACGTATAAAAAGATATCTAATATCATATAATCTTTGAGCTAACGATTGTCTTGGATCAGCAATTTCTCCATTCAAATATTTTGATTTAACAATCTCTGTATTTTCTTCTCTTCTCATTATTTGTTTTTCATTATCTCTTGGCATCTTAATTTTTTTCAGAACTATTCTCTAAAGTCAATCACCTAGGATTATTTCTTCTTAGTAATTTCAATACAAACACCAGCAGCCACTGTTTGCCCAGCATCTCTTACTGCAAATCTTGACATGAATGGATTATCTTTTTGTGTTTCTAAGCATAAATTTCCTGCAGGTTTTATTCTTACTTTGGCAACATCTCCATTCTTTAAGAAATCTGGATTTTCTTTTATTACTTGTCCTGTCTTTGGATCAATTTGCTCAATAAGCTCAATAAATTGACAAGGAACTTGAGCTGTATGAATATGAAATACAGGTGTATATCCTTTTGCTAAAACAGTTGGATGATTAATAATTGCAACTTGTGCTATGAATTCTTCTACAACTGGAATTGGCTGCGCAGCATCACAAATAACATCTCCTCTTGCAAGGTCTTTCTTTCCCACCCCTCTTACATTTATTCCAACATTATCTCCTGCTGATGCCTCAGGAAGATTTTCATGGTGCATTTCTATTGTTTTTACTTCTCCATCCACACCTTCACCAGTTCTTCCTGGCAAAACCTTAACTTTCTGCCCCATTTTCATAATCCCAGTTTCAATCTTTCCAACTGGAACTGTTCCAATACCAGTAATTTCATAAACATCTTGAACAGGCATTCTCATTGGCAAACCAGTTGGCAACTCTGGTTGAGGAAACAAATCAAATTGCTCAATAATTGTTGAACCTTTATACCAAGCCATTTTTTCTGATTTCTTAGCAACATTATCTCCTTGTAATCCTGAACATGCAATAAAATTAACTTTTGACAAATCCAATCCAACAGTTTTAATCAACTCTGAAACATCTTCTTTAACCTTGTTGAATTTTCCTTCATCATAATCAACACTATCCATTTTACTAACAGCAACACAAAGATTTTGAACCCCCATTGTTCTTAATAACCACAAGTGTTCTTTTGTTTGTGGCTGAACTCCTGCTGGAGCAGCAATAACCAGGAAAGCAGCATCTGCTTGTGAAGCACCAGTAATCATATTCTTAACAAAGTCCCTGTGACCAGGAGCATCAATAATTGTGATTTGAAACTTTTCAGTCATAATCTTTCTATAAGCTAAGTCAATAGTAACTCCTCTTTCTCTTTCTTCTTTAATCTTGTCCATAACATAAGCAAATTCAAAACCAGCTTTACCATGCTTTTCAGCCTCTTCTCTAAGCTTTTTCATCTCTTGCTCTGGAACATTACCTAACTGAAACAAGAGCTGTCCAACTATAGTTGATTTTCCTGCATCAACATGCCCAACAAAGACCACATTCATATTTGGTTTTTCTTTTGCCATTTGCGTAATATTTAATAAAAAATTTTGTTTATAAAAGTTTTGGTTACTGATTCTCTGCTAATTCAATAAAGCAATTCAACTTTTCAATCACTTCCTTTGTTTTAATAACATTCAATCTTGCCAATTTTTTAATAATTAATTCTTTATTCAATGTAAAAATTTTATTAGGCTTTATTCTGCTTTCAAAAACCAATTCACCAGATTCTAAATCATTTTTATTAATTTCAATACTGTTTTCATAATTTCTTGGATTGCTTGTTAAAGCACAGCAAATTAAATCTTCATTATGTTGATTATGTTCTTTATTTGATAAAACAAAAGCAGGTCTTTTTTTATTTTGTGATAAATTTGTATATGGAAAAGGAATAAGAATTATGTCTCTTTGTTCAGCATTGATTCCATCTTTCGTCATGCTCATTATCCCAAAGTTTAACAAGAGAATCTTGAGTTGTTAAAACAGAGTTTTCTCTTATCATTTTAACCTCTATTTTTAGATTCGAAATATCATTTATTAATTGAGATATTAATTCGTTATTCATTGTCATATCTTCCATAATCTATAAGAACCATCTAATTATTTAAAACTATTGATTCTCCGCCAACCCCTTCCTATCTCTAATCTTCTTAATAACATCTTCTTGTAAACTAGCAGGAACTTTTTCAAATAACTGGTCCATCAAACTGCTCACACCCCTTCCTTCAGTAGCACTTCTTAAATCATTGCTCCATCCAATCATTTCTGCTACAGGAAGCTTTGCCTTCATTTCAGAATTTTCTCCTTCTTGTTTAACTTCAATCATTTGCCCTCTTTTGCCTCCAACTAATTTAGTCATGGCTCCTAAGAATCTACTAGGTATTTCAATAAGATGTATTTGCAATGGCTCAAAAATTCCAGCATTTGCTTTTTCCATCGCGCCTCTAATCGCTTCTCTCACAGCAGGATAAACTTGTGCAGGACCTCTATGAATAGCATCTTCGTGAAGTTTAATATCCATCAGTGAAACTTTCATTTTCATACATGGTTCACGAGCCAAAGGACCTGTATCCACAACCATTTCAAAAGCATCTAATACCATTTCAATAACTTCCCCAATATGCACCTCTCCCCTTGTCTGGTCAAGAAAAACATTTCCCTTGTAAACATCTCTGACATTTCTAATCTCATTTCCATCCCATCCAAGTTCAGAAAGTTTTTCAGCAAGCTCTTGATTTTTCTTTTTCACTCTTCCTTCTCTCAACTCACCACTTTTTATTGCGTCATAAATATTATCTTCTAATGGTTCAACCATCATGAAAAAACTATTATGCTTGTTTGGACTTCTTCCTTCCATTGAAGGAGACTCTTTACTTACAGTTTCCCTATAAACCACAATTGGAGCAGAAGTTTTTACATCTAAA
>JAUXAD010000012.1 GCA_030620045.1 archaeon | reverse complement strand
AGTTTTCAGAAACAATTCTTCCTATAAGATCAAACTCTTCTAGCTTTAAGTCAGGACCACAAGTAATGTGTATTAAAGCTCCGCTAGCACCTTGATAATCCACGTCAAGTAGAGGATGTGTAAGGGCTTGCTTTACAGCTTGATTAACACGTTCTGAAGAATCATCTTCCCCAATACCTATAACAGCAACACCGCCATTTCTCATAATCGTTGAAACATCTGCATAATCCAAATTAATTAAACTCGGAAGAGTAATTGTCTCGACAATTCCTTTGCACATAGTACTGACTAATTCATTTGAAACTGCAAACGCCTGCTCAATAGGTAATTGTCCGGCAATATCAACAAGTCTATTATTATCAAGAACAATACAAGTATCAGTTACTTCTCTCAATTCTTGTAAACCAAATTCAGCTTTGTCAATTCTTGCTTTTTCTGCCTCAAACGGCATTGTAACAACACCAATAACAACTGCACCAGTTTCTTTAGCAAGTTGAGCAATTACTGGAGCTCCACCTGTTCCAGTTCCTCCACCCATACCAGCTATAACAAATACCATGTCTGCTCCCGAAACAATTTTTTTTACATCAACTAAAGCCTCTTTTGCAGCTTCTCTTCCTTTACTAGGTATTCCGCCACAACCTAAACCTCTAGTTAACTCCTTGCCAATAAGAATTTTCTCATCAGCTTTTGTAACACTTAGATGAAGTGCATCAGTATTTGCTGCATAAATTGTAGCTCCATTAATTCCTTTATTAAAAAGCCAAGTTACTGCATTATTACCCATACCACCAACACCAATAATTTTAATGTTAGCTTTTCCAGCTTTTAACTCATCAAAGTTAATGCTATGAGTGTCTGTATTGTCTATTGCCTCTTTTGCAAAATCTAATACCATCTTTGTTTTTTTTCCTCCCTTTTCCTTATATACTAACTTTTCTACGAAAAGTTTAAATAGTTGACAAACTTCCAACTATTATCAAGAAAAAAAGAGGAGAAATCACCTCGGTACACATAAAATATTAACTAACCGCCAAGTTAAAATTAATATTAATAAAAAAATGAATATCTTATTCTTTAAATAAATTTCTATAATTTAAAAGTTATTTTAATAAACTATCTAGATAAATTATATGCTCTCTGCGCAATATAAGTTGCAAATTCAGGGTCATCTCCTATCATATCCGCTTCCTCTTCTTCGACAGTTACTACCCCTAAACGCAATGGAGAACAATGATCACTCGCACAACAGAAACAATCAATAAACATTTTTCTTGGATTATGAAAATACCTAATATCTAAATAACTTCCTTTTGCACCATTTTCAGAAATATATTCAATACAAGAATTTAATGTTCTTTGTTCAAATTCACTTAATCCATCATTCATTTAATTCTCACACAATAAACTTTTATAAAAATTTATGTGATAGAATAATTATTCCTTCTCTAGTATTCTTGCATCCATACCTTCTTCTTTACAAAGCTGAATAAATTCTTCAGCATCATCCCTGCTACCAACAATACTTCCATAATGCATAGGAATAGCTAAAAAAGGCTTGATTATTTTTGCAGCCTCTGCAGCTTCTTCTGCACTCATTGTAAATCTCCCTCCAATAGGAAGTAAAGCTATAAACTTTTTATGATATCCAGTAAGTCTTTGCATTTCAGGGATAATATCAGTATCACCTGCATGATAAACAAGAAGCCCATTCATCTTTATCAAATACCCTACCCAAGATTCATTCTTAGAGTGAAAAGGTTTGTCGACATTGTAAGCAGGCAAAGTAGATATTCTAATATCTCCACAAACTAATTCCTGCTCTGGCTCTACGACTTGCATTCTTATTGGAACATTAAATCTTGTTATCTTACTTTGACAATCCGCAGGCATAATAATTCTCGTCCCTTCTTTAATAATCTTATTAATATCAGCAACACTACAATGGTCATAATGACTATGGGTTATCAAAATCAAATCAGCTTTTTCAGAACCTTCTTTAATATTATATGGATCAATATAAATCACCTTAGAATTTTTAATTAAAAATCCAGAATGCCCCAACCATTTAATTTCAACATCTCCAATTTTCATAAAGAAACAAAAAAGAATTAGTTTAAAAATTTAATCACTTATTCCTCATCCTTTTCCTCTTCATCATCTTCTTCCATTGTAACCTCCAAATTTAAATAACAACTCAAAGTTTAATTCTTTTTAAGGATGCTGTTTCCCTTGAGAGTTATATCAAATTAGGGGGAAAGTTTTTTAAAGGATGTTTTTTCTCAACAATTATGGAACTCACAATAAGGTCTTTAAATTGGACTAATACAGATGAGGATGGAATACCAAAGGATGCTCTACAAATAATGAACTATTTCAATAAAGCAATAAAAGAAGGAGCATATCCTTTTGTACCAAGAAAAACAAGAATAACAAAGGAAGAAATAAAAAAATTATGGTTGCCCACAAAAGATAGGAATATTTCTATTGTTGGGGAATTAGAAGGAAGAATTGTTGGATCTGGAACAGTTTTAATGGGAAATGATAATGCATATTCAGAAAAATCAAAAGGAGAACCTGGAGAATATTCAATCACATTAGACCCTGACTTCCTAGACAGAGGCATAGGAACAAAAATCACTAGAAGAATATTAAAAGAAGCGAAAGAAAGAGGAATCACAGTTCACATTCATACTTCAACACAAAATATAAGAACAGTTAGGATGATGGAAAAGATAGGTATTTCTCCAAAAGAAGAAATAGATCCTTATGACAGATACGTCGAAGCAGGACTCCCTCCTGCTGCATTTTATTATGAAATTAAATCTGTTTAATGAATTTTATATTTTTAATTTTTCCTCTTTAATTGCAATTCAATAATCTTATGCCCCGCCTCTCCAAGATTATAAACTTCTGTCCTTTCAATTTTCTTCATTCCCTCACCTTTATGTATATGCCCACAAAAAACATATTTAGGATTATATTTTTTAATATAATCTAAAATAACTTTGCTTCCAGCATGGAGTCCATGATGTGGAGAATCTGGATAATTTATTTTATCTAAAATCCCATAAGGTGGTTGATGACAGAGTAAAACATCAAGAGAATTGAACCATCTCAAAACCTTTTTTGCTTTTTCTGTATCCTTCTTTGCCTCTTTTAATTTTTCTTCATAATCAATAGGTTTAAATTCTTCAATCCAATTTGTATCTAAAAAATTTTCCAACCCTCCAATCCTAACACCTTTAAAATTTACAATTCTATTATTAATAAGATTAACATTATTCATAGCCCTTAAATCATCAGCCAAAAAAGGCAATTTTTTTCCAATCTTTTTTGATTTTTTTCTGATTTTATAATTAGAATTATCTGCATTCCCAAAAATTAAATAAACTGGAGCAAATTTTGAAAGGTATTTGACAGTCTCAATAGCAGATTCATATGTTTCCATAAATTCCTTTTCCCTATATTCATTGGAGACTTCTTTCTCTGGCAACCCTTTTTCCTTTCTTTTCAAATTCTCAAAAAATCTTGCCCTCGCTAAATCAGCTTTTCCCAAATCTCCAGTCAGTAAAATCGTATCTACACCTTCTAAAGGAATTTTTTTAATCTTATCCAAATTCCCATGTAGATCTCCAATTGCACATATTTTCATAAATAGAATAATTAAGAATTGCTTTTAAAATTTACTGAGATAGAATATCATAATATCTACTCCAAAGCTCTATTTCTTTTTCAGCTTCTTTAACATTTCCTGAAGAATGCATAACATTGTTAACATATTTTGTATACTTAATTGCTTCTTCTAGAGAATCATTACTAAAAACTCTTCTTATAGTACCTTCAGCAGCTTTTTGAGGATCAGTATCACCAAGAACTTTTCTAATTCTTTGAATAATCTTTTCTCCATGATAAATAGTTACATCTACACTTCCCTTAACAAATGCTTCAACATAAACTTCAAACGTAGATTTCCCTCTGAGATTAATATAATGCTCCTCTATTAAAGCTCTAGGAGGTTTATCAACATGTAAAAGAACTCTGTGATGAAAGTTTTTTTCTAAAGAATTATCTAAAAAACTCACAATCTCCACAATTTTACCTTCATTTCCTGGTTTAATAAAAACAAGTGATTTTTCAATCTCCATTCTTCTTCCACTCTTCACTCTCTCCAGTTTTCAAATGTCCGTCCAAAATTTCCAATTCTTCATAAATGCCTTCAATTAAATCATAGTTCTTAGCTTCCTCAAGTGTCACCCATTTATAATCTGTCAAAGATTTATCTAAAACAACTGGCGCAGTTTCATCAATAGGTTCTGCCCACAAACTAATAACCAAAACAGGAATATTACTTTCTCTAACAAAAATCAAACTTGTCACATATTCAATATTATTAATTTTCAAACCAACTTCTTCTTCAACTTCTCTCTTACCCAAATCCTCTAACACATTATACCATTGATATTTAGAATCTTTTTCTCTAAGCGCATAATCTAAAACTTTCAACTTTCCCCCTGGCACAGTCCACCTCCCAGGAAAAGCTTTTTCCCACTTAGCCCTTTTAGCAATCAAAAATTTTCCCTCTTTAACAACAATTACTGTAGCAGAAACATAATGCACCAAATTTTTATCATAACTCATAAAATAGAAAATTAAAATTATTATTTAAGGATTATTGTGATTAAGGTTTCATCTTGGAAAAATTAAATTTTCTCAATCGCTCTCGCAATCTGCAACATTTTCTGCTCTTGGAATTTATCACAAATTATTTGCATCCCAACAGGAACATCCTCAACTTTTCCTATGGGAATTGAAATGGCACAATTACCTGCCAAGTTAGAGGGGGTAGTAAGAGTATCATAACTATACATTTCCTTAATAGAAATTTTCTCACCGATTTTATGGGGAAGGCGTGGAACTGTTGGAGAAATAATGCAATCAACTTTTTTAAAAGTTTTTTCAAATTCGTCTGCAATTAATTTCTTGGCCTTTAACCCCAGATGATAATATCTTCCATGATGTTCTGCTTTAGAAATCTCACTGCCTCCTAAAATCCTCCTTAAAACTTCTGGCCCAGCAACATTTTCAATTTTTTCCCCATATCTCCTTCCATCAAATTTTCTTGTTCCTGAAAAAAACTCAACATAAACTAAAAGATAATAAGTCGCAATAGCTAAATCAAGATTATCTAACTTAATTTTCTTAACTTTCCACCCATATTTCTCACTTGCTTCAGAAATCTTTCTATCAATCAATTCTTGGATTCGTTTGTCTTGAACTTTAAAATCCAAAATACCAACAACAATATTTCTAGGAATCTCCTCAATTTTTTTTAGATTTAATTTTTTAGATTCTTGGCTTATCGCATCTCTTTCATCTTTTCCTCGAATAACATCTAATAACAAAGCTGCATCAGAAACATTTTTTGCCACAACTCCAATTTGGTCTAAACTCATACTCAGATCAATTAATCCATATCTTGAAACACTTGAATAAGTAGGTTTAATGCCAACAACTCCACAATGCGAAGCAGGATTTCTTATACTCCCACCAGTATCACTTCCCAAGGCCATATCACAAAAATCAGCAGCCACAGCAGCAGAACTTCCTGAAGATGAACCACCTGGAATCAAATCCAAAACAGCAGGATTTTTCGTCGGACCAAAAGCAGAAGTCTCCCCACTTGAACCAGAAGCAAATTCATCACAATTCGCCATTCCAATAATCAATCCTCCCTCATCCTTAATCTTCTCAATAACAGTTGCATTATAAGGAGCAGTATAATCCTCCAATACCTTAGAACCACAAGATGCATTTAATCCTTTAACATTAATATTTGATTTAACAACAATAATCTTTCCTGCCAACTTTCCTTTTCCACCTTCCTTCAAAACATTTGGGTTAACTTCTAAAATCGCATTTATCTTTTTTCCTTTTTTATTATTCTTTTCAATTTCTTTCAAATATGATTTAAGTTTTCCTGCAACTACCATGATTTTTTCTCACCAATAATAAAATCCTTATTTTTTTCAGGAGCATTTTCAAACATAAGTTTACGAGAAAAATTTTCATCACACTCACTCTTCCCTTCCTCTCTATCTCCCTCGCCCCTCTCTACAACAAATTCTGGAACCTTGCCAATCTTAGAAAGCTTTTTTGAAAAACTATCCATTATAGATTTGGCTTGTTTTTTAATCTCTTTCTTCTCTTTTTCAGAAACCTTATGCCATAAAAAATCCATAATTATAATAAGAAAAACTAATTTAAAAACTTAAGGTGTCAACCTAGTCCTATCTCTTGGAAATAAAACAGCTTCTCGAATATTAGTTTGATTAGTTATTAATTGTGTAAGTCTCTCCAATCCAATACTCCATCCAGAATGAGGTGGAGCACCAAATCGAAAACTGTCAATATAACTTTTAAAATTCTTAGGATTTAATTTCTTATTTTTAAGTCTTTCAATTAACAAATCAGGTAAATGAATCCTTTGCCCTCCAGAACTTATTTCCATACCCTTATAAATAGCATCAAAACCTTCACTCAATTTTGCATCTGCTTTTCCTTGCTTAGGCATAATATAAAATGGTTTAAGAGATGCTGGCCACGAATGAACAAAAACAATTGTGTCGGGAAATTTTTCATCAAGTTTCTTCTCATTTTCAGGAGTTAAATCCTCACCATATTTAACCTTCAAAAGTTTAACAGTTTCATCATAACTCATATATTTAGCTTTAGGAACTTTCAATTTAATCTTCAACAAATCAAGCTCTACTTTACATTTCTCCAAAACATTTTTCACAATATATTGAACAGCCAACTCCAATTCTTTCATAACTTCCATCTGCCCAGCAAAAGCCATCTCAATATCCATCTGTCTTGATTCATTCAAATGCCTTATAGTATTATGCTTCTCAGCCCTCCAAACAGGAGTTATAGTAAAAACATTTTCAACAGCACACGCCAACATTTGTTTATACAATTGAGGACTTTGAGCCAAATAAGCTTTTTTCTCAAAATAATTAACTGGAAATAATTCTGTTCCACCCTCGCTCGAACTTGAAATTATAGAAGGGAGTTGAACTTCCATAAAATTCTTATTGTAAAAATATTCTCTAAAGCTATGCGCTATCTCACTCTGAATTTTAAAAATAGATTGTATTTTTTTCCTATGCAAATCTAAAAACCTATAATCTAATCTTTTTGGCAGTTCTGTCTTTGAATGGTCAGAAACATCAATAGGCAGCTCATCTGCATGAGCAATCTCAACGATTTCATCAGGAATAACTTCTTTTCCACCAGGAGCTTGTTTTAAAGTTTTTATTTCTCCTTTGACAAAAACAACAGACTCACTAGAAATTTTATCCATCATCTCAAATATATCTCCCTTAACTTTACTTCTTACTGCAGTTACTTGAATCATCCCAGAAATATCTCTTAAAAGTAAGAATCTTATTTTACCCAACCCACGAGTCTTAGAAGCCCACCCAATAATTTCAACTTTTTTCAAATTTTTTTTAAAAACATCTTCGATTAATACTCTCTTTTTAGTTAATCTTCTTAAATCTGTTTTAACCATTTTAAACTTTCTTAATGTATAATACCTAAATAAAAAACAAGTATAAAAAGTTTATTAATTAATCTAAAATTCAATAAATTAATAAATCATTTATTCTTTTAACACTTATGACAAAAATAGGTTTAGAAATTCATGGTTATCTCTTAACAAATAGAAAATTGTTCTGCCACTGCAAATCTGAACACGGACTAAAATATTCAAAACCAAACACTAATATCTGTCCAATTTGCACAGGACAACCTGGAGCAAAACCATTACTTCCAAATAGAAATGCATTAGATAAATCAATAAAAATTGCCTTAATTCTCAGTTGTAAAATAAATGAGAATCTTATTTGGCAGAGAAAACATTATGATTGGCCAGACCTCCCAAAAGGTTATCAAAATACTATTTCTGGAAGTCACGCAGTTCCAAATGGAGAAAAAGGAAAATTTTTAGGGATAGATATAACAGAAGTACACTTAGAAGAAGATCCAGCAGCATGGAACCCCAAAACAGGTGAAATTGATTATAATCGATCAGGGAGTCCATTAATAGAAATCGTAACAGAACCCCAATTTACAAATTCAGAACAAGTAATTGAATGGCTAAAAGAATTAATCTCTGCCCTAGGCTATATCAAAGCAATTGATAAAACATCTGGACTTAAAGCCGATGTAAATATCTCCATTAAAGGCGGGAAAAGAATAGAAATAAAGAATGTAAATAGTTTGAAGAATATCAAAGAAGCAATTGAGTATGAAATAAAAAGACAAAAAAAAGATCTTCCAAAAACACAGGAAACAAGGAGATATGATGAGGAAAAAGGTATAACCACAAAAATGAGATCAAAAGAGCAAGCACAAGATTACAGGTTTATTTCTGACCCAGATCTTCCAACAATCAACATAAAGAAAAAAAGAATAGAAGAAATAAAATCTTCCTTACCAGAAACTCCAAAAACAAAATTAGAAAAATTAATCAAAAAATATAAAGTAGAAAAAAAATATGCAAGAATTTTAACAAAAAAAATAGAAATTGTAGAATTCTTTGAAAAAATAATTGAGAAAACAAATTCAAAATTAGCGACACGCTGGGTGATTATTGAACTCCTTAATGTTTTAAATTATAATAAAAAAGAACTTGATGAAGTAAACATAAAACCAGAACATTTTATTGAGTTGTTAAATTTAATAGAAAAAAAAGAAATAACAGGACTAAAAGCCCAGGAAATTTTAAGACAGTTCATTCCAAAATCTTTCTCTCCAAAAAAACATTCAAAAAACCATCTAATAATTTCTAAAGAGAAAGAAATAGAAAAATTTGCAATAAAAGTGATAAAAGAAAACAAAAAAGCAGTAGATGATTATAAAAGTGGTAAAACTTGGGCCATTAATTTCTTAGTTGGACAAATTATGAAATTGACAGATAAAAGAGCTGATTTCAATGTAGCAAAGAAAGTATTAAAAGACAAACTAAATTAATTATTTTCTTTTTTTCTTATGTTGCCTAAACAAAGGTTTAATCTTACTATCCATTGGAACTCCTAATTTCTTTAACTTTCTTTCAAACAAGTAACTTCCAATAACGGAAATCATATAGAAAACCATTGCTATTCCAAAAAAACTAGCAAATATTGTGACAATTTTACCCATATTAGTAATTGGAGCAATATCTCCATAACCAATTGTAGTTAAGGTAACAACCGTAAAATAAATAGAATCCAAATAACTCCATCCTTCAACCAATTGATAAACATAACTTATTGCGAATAGCATCAAAAGAAAAACCATCACAAACGTCAAAAAACTCCATCTCTTTTTCATTCTATGTTAAGAATTGTATAACTTATAAATTTATTTAATTAATTTTCTAATAATCTCCATCGCTTCCTTCCCATTAACCTGCCCTTTAAACTCTTTCATAACCAAACCCATATAAGCTTTTAATGAAAGCCCTGGTTTTTCTTTAATAATTTTAATAATCTTTTCTTCAACATTTTCAGATGGCTCCTCAATCCTAATAGAATCTTTCAAACTCTTACCCTCAACTAATTTCATAAGAACATTTTTCACCTGCCCTTCTAATATTTTTCCTTCCTTAACAAATCTCAAAACATCAGTCAAATTATCTTCAATAATCTCTGAAATTTTATCTAACTTTAATTTATTTCTTCTCGCAATTTCCTTAGGAAATATCAAAAGAGATTTAACTATTAACTGAGGTTTATTAATTACCTTTAACATTTCTTTAAATTCTTCAACTTTATTCCTCTTGAATAAAAGCTTAACCATCTCTTCATTCAATCCCTCTTTTCTTAATTCTTTTTTAACTTCACTTCTCAATTTAGGCAAACTCTTTTTAACATCATTAATCAAATTCCTATGAATTTTCAACAAAGGCAAATCTGTCTCTGGATACATTCGCGCTGCTCCTGGCATGGGCCTCAAAAATTCAGTGCTTCCATCTGGAAGTGCATTCCTTACTTCTGATTGAATCAATTTTTTCTTTCCCAAAATTTCAAGCTCTCTTTTTATTTCATTATCTAAAGTTTTAATCATAATCTTAGGATTTTGAAAACCTTTAATTTCAACTCTATTCCCTCCTTTAATTGAAAGATTAAGATCTTGCCTAATAGTTCCAATTCCTCTTTTTACCTTGCAACTTCTCAAAATATTTCCAATGTGCAAAGCAACTTCTTTCACTTGCTCAGGAGATTTCATATCTGGAGAAGTAGAAATTTCAACCAAAGGAATCCCTAATCTATCCAGCCTATAAACAGTTTTTCCTTCTTCTTTCTGCACCAATCTTGCTGCATCTTCTTCTAGATAAATAGCATCAATACCAACTTTACCCTGTTCTGTTTCAATCCAACCATCGCGAGCAACCATAACTGTTCTCTGAAATCCAGAAGTATTACTTCCATCAACAACAGTCTTTCTCATTATCTGGGTTATAGGCATAATCTTAGCATTCAAAAAAATCGCGATTTGCAAAACAATCTTTAACGCTTCTCTATTTATTTCATGTGGAGGTTCTTCGTCCAACTCAATAAGACAAGTAGTATCATATCCTTGATAAATAAATTCCCTGCCCTGCTCAATCTCATGTTTAGCTGCTATATCAATCTCCCCTGACTCTCCAGCAACAGCATGAAGTTTTCTCTTAATTTCAAAATCAGGTTCATCTTTTCTTAAAACACTGGGACAATCACAAAATAGTTTTTTAGTGTCAAGTTGCTGATGAATTTCCAATCCTGATTTTAAACTTACTTTAGTCATAAAAGAAACAAGAGAAAGGGATTTATTAAATTATTTACTATAAGGATTTCCTCTTCCTTCTTTGAGTATTTCTTAAAGAATCTACCTTAGAACCAGTATATCTTGTCCATTTGCCAACATAAAAATGATAGTTTCTTAATGGAGGTATCTTAGACCTTGAGGGATCTCTTTTAATGGTTGCCACCCTTATTTCATGAGGATATTTTCTATCTATTTCATTTAAGACACCCCTTAATGTGTTCCCTGTAGTAACCCAATCTTCAACCACCAACAAATCTTGATCTTCAAAATTTCTTCTTAAAAATCTTGAATCATTATCAATCCAGGGAGATCTATGTCTTCTAGTCTTAATAGAATAAAGTAAAGGATAAACTGGGGGGCTATAACCTTTATCCTGATATGCATGAGCTATTCTCAATCCAAATTCGTTTCCTCCCTGTGCAATAGGAAATATTACAGCGGGCTTAAACAAAAATTTTTCAGAATCATCAGTCTGGCTTATGTTCTCCACCATTTCTTCCATAATCTCTTCACCCTTATAGATTTTCTTTTGTGATATAGGTACAAGTTCAAAAGATCTCAAAAGTTCTGGTTGCGCCTTTCCAAGATTTCTAACAAATTTCTTAACACACGATTTAAGTTGTTTGTGTGATTCTACCTCTTGATGATAAGCATCATGAAGTTTTATTCCTTTACTTGCAATTTTCACAGCATTATTTTTCGCATCTACTGCTTCTTCTTCATCTATATATTCTTGAGCTACAGATGCCACAATACTATGTAAGTAAGCTAAACCAAGGTTGTAAATATCATTAAAGACTTTATTAGAAAACTTTGTTTTAGAATGAAAGTGAGGTAAAATTAATTCATCTACTAATTTGCTAGCTAAAACTAGGGACTTATAAGCCTCGATTTCAGTTGCAAAATCCCTCTCAGCACCAGCTATATCTATCTTTCTCCTTAATGAAACAAGATGAGAATATTCTGCCAAGTCCCCCAAAACCTGTTTTCCAAAATCTGATGAAGGATATTCTGTAGGAACAAATCCTGCCCTAAATAAATCATGCGCCTTAAGAATCATATTCTCCAAATCAGTATGGCCTCCCCTAAAAGATTCATTAAAAGTCCTTATAACTTTCTTATATAATACTTTATTTCTTTCATTACTCATTTAAAAAATAACTTGTTTCCATATAAAAACCTTTTCTATCTGTAACTCCTAAAAAGTCATAACTAAAACAAAATCTTATCAATAAGATTTATAATCTCTTTTGCATAATTAAAATTATGAGAAAGAAAAAAGAGGAGAAAGCTAAAATAAAAAAAGACATTCCTGAAAAATTAAATCATCCCAATTTTAGACTTGCAAGAACATTTGGGCAAAGAGCAGCAGACTGGATATCAAAATGGGCTGGTAGTTGGACTTTTATCTTAAGTTTCTTTGTATTCATAACAATTTGGATGTGCTTAAATATTTACTTGCTTATAGAATATAAAATAGGAAAACCATGGGATCCTTATCCATTTATTTTATTAAATCTTGTCCTGTCTTGTTTAGCTGCAATTCAAGCCCCAGTAATTCTGATGAGTCAAAATAGAATGGCTCAAAGAGATAGATTAAAAGCAGAATTTGATTATAGAATAAATAAAAAAACAGAAAAAGGAGTTAGAGAAATAAAAAATCTTTTATTAAATAAAAAAAGAAAAAGGAAATAATTAAAACTCGCAATGAACCTGTTCATTTGCCATCTTCAATATAGGCGCCAAAATTTTCACATCTTTTATAACAGGCATTCTATAAATCTCATAACTATCAAAAATGATTTCATCATTTTCCTTAGATAAATAAACGATTATATCTTCAAACCCCCTAGAACTTTTTTCAATGCAGGCATGAACACGATTAATTAAAATATCAGGATTTTCGTCTGTGCCATCATTATATTTTTTGTAATAAAGAGTTACATCTTTTCCATCTAATAATCTCTTAGCCAAAGTCCCATACTTTCCCATAATTATTTTCACAAATTTCTCTTTATAAGAATTATTGCACTATTCTTCCAACCTATCATTAAATTCCCCCACCATATTCTCCAACATTTTTTCTTTTATAATATCTTTACTCTTTGCCCATTCATTATGTCCTAAAACCCATCCTAGTTTAACCAACGCAGTTTCTGCAAGCATATCTTCTAAATAAATAATTCCTGTTTCCATTAACTCTCTTCCATTAGAATAAACCAATGGATCAAGTCTCCCATAAATTGTTTGGGCAGCAGCACACACAATCAAACCTTTTTCCTGAACCTCTTTAAGTTTTTTTATCCAACTCTTCCTCGCTCTTTTTGTTGGTGCATGTCCAAGACCACTCATCTCTAAAACAATGCCTTTATATTTTTTCTTAATGTAATAATCTAAAATTTCAGGGTCTTGCCCAGGATAAACCTTGACCAAAGCAACCTTTTCTTCAAACTTCACATCTAATTTAACTTTTCCCTTTTTTCTTTTATTATATTCAGAAATAATTTCTATCCTGTCTAGAAAAATTTTAGCAAAAGGCTTGGCATTAACAACTTTAAAAGCATCTCTCCTTGAAGTATGAAGCTTTCTAACTTTAGTGCCTGGCATTGCATGACAATAATCATCATTTGAAGAAGCATGTCCAACAAGCATAACTTCAGCAATATCTGAAATCGCTGCCAAAGCACTGCATTGTAAATTCAAATTAGCATCACTTGAAGCCCTGTCAATACTTCTCTGACTATAAGTCAAAACAACTGGCTTGTTCAAATCTTTTAAGAAAAAAGACAAGGCAGCTGCAGTGTAATGCAAAAAATCAGTTCCATGAGTTATTATCAAACCTCGAACATTATTATCATTCAAAAGTTTTTCAGCAACTCTCGCAATTTTTTGCCAATCTTTGAAATCCATATCTTCTGTCGCTTTCATAAATGGAATCTCAACTTTGAGAATATTTACTTTTTCAAAAAGTTCTGGATAAAATTTAAATAAATTCTCAGGAGTATCCAACCAATCAACTCCTCCTTTCCTTGGATTAAGCCTTGCAGAAATCGTCCCACCAGTGATAATCATTGCAATATTCGGCTTTTCCCCATTTTTCTTTATCTCTATCTCTTCTTCCTCTTCCTTTGCTTTTCTCACAACCTTAATGTCCAAAACATCTTTCTTATTAAACCCAATATTATACCCAGAATCCAATTTAAGTAAAATAATTTCTTTCTCTAATTTAGGACTCTCTAAAAAAATTCCTTCATAAATTTGCTTTGTCAAATGAACTTCAACATAATCGCCAGGTTTTGCATTTGTTTTCATATAAAAGAAAAAGAAGAAATATGTATAAAAAACTATTGATGAATAAGAAAATCTAAATTGCATTATTTCTTTTAAATCCAAATTGCCTGAGATAATTATTAAAACAATATATATTATGCACTAAATCTAACAAGATAGGTTTTCCATGCACTTCAAAGACATGATTAGCATGTTTACTCGTTGCATCTTTAATTAAAAGCCTATCACCCAGGCTTAAACCAGGATTACTTTCTTCCATATCTCTAAGAAGATGCAAATAAAATTGATGTCTTATCCATTTATCAAAGCCAGCTCTTCTACTCATCTGATATCTTATCATTTCAGAAAAATTACAAATACATTTATAAAATTAACTCAAAAAATGGGCCTAAAGGGAGTCGAACCCCTATTACTCGGTCCGAAGCCAAGCGTCCTATCCATTAGACTATAGACCCATAAAAAACTAAATAAAGTTAGGTTTTTATATGTTAATATTTTAATAATTAAAAGAGGAACTACCTATGCGATTTCCCCGGAGGCAACGAGGTTATTGGACAGCGACAAATTAAAAAAAATCGATGACGACTTTTCAATGACCGAGTCAAAGAAATCGCCCATCCGCGTCAAGAGGGAAAATCGAAAAAAACCGTAGGTTGTTTTCAAATGACATTAAAAAGACATCACAAGGTAATAATCGGAAGCCTCAGTTTCATAGTAATTATCTTTATGATAGTCAGTGGTGTTTTTACATATCTAATCTTTGTAAAACAAAATGTAAATTATAATTTACTAAACCAAAAAATAATAAATTTACAAACAAATACTCAAAGTAAAGTAAATGAATTAACAACCAATCTTCTTCAAACAGAAAAGGAATTAAATTTACTAGGTTCTCAAATTGGTTCAATAGATGAAAAAATTACATTATTAAAAGCATCCGCAGGTGAAGATTTTTCTGGAATAATTGAAGATGCAATAAAGTCTGTTGTAACAATAAGAACAGATATTAGTCAAGGAACAGGATTTATAGTAAACAGTGAGGGGTATGTTGTAACAAACTACCATGTAATGGAAAATGTAAGGTCTGCAGGGATTTATACTTACGATGGTGAAATGCACCAAGTAAACCTTATTGGATATAATTCAAATTTTGATATAGCTTTGTTACAAATCCCTGGAGATTATGATTCATTAAAACTCGCAGATTCTGATGATATTCAAATTGGAGAAAGTGTTATTGCAATTGGAAATCCTTTAGGACTGCAATTTTCTGTAACAAAAGGGATTGTCTCTAATATCCATCAAACTGGACCAGCAAAAATAGAAGCTTATATTCAAACAGATGCAGCCTTAAACCCCGGAAACTCTGGAGGCCCATTAATCAACAAACAAGGAAAAGTAATAGGAATTAATAATTTCAAAATTAAAGAAACAGAAGGCATGGGTTTTGCATTAGAATCAAATTATATAAAGGATATAGTAAATACAATTTCACAGCAAAACTTAAATCAAACTTTAATAAATTAAAATGACAGACAAAAAATCCCAAGAAGGTTTAACAATAAAAAAAGAAGAAAATTTTAGTAAATGGTATAATCAGGTTCTTAACAAAGCAGAAATAATTGACATTAGATTAGACGTGAAAGGATTTATAATTTTTAGACCATGGGGAGCAATGACAATTGAAAACATGTTCAAATTATATGAAGAAGAACTTCAAAAAAAATCCCACAAACCAACAATTATGCCAACAGTAATTCCAGAAGAAAATTTGAAAAAAGAATCTTCACATATTGAAGGATTTGCTCCTGAAGTATTTTGGTTAAAAGAAATAAATAAAGAAAAATTAGCACTAAGACCAACAAGCGAAACCCTTTACACTCCAATGTTCAAACTTTGGATAAGAAGCCATAGAGATCTTCCTCTAAAATTATATCAAAGAGGTTCTGTCTTTAGATTAGATACAAAAGCAACTAGACCTTTAATAAGAACAAGAGAAATAATTTGGATAGAATGCCATGATGCATTTGCAACAAAACAAGAAGCAGAAGCTCAGGTTCAAGAAGACATTGACACAACAGAAAAAATCATGCATCAAAAATTTGGAATTCCTTTTCTCGCGATGAAACGCCCAGAATGGGACAAATTTTCAGGAGCAGAATATACTATTGGAAGTGATGTATTAATGCCTGACGGAAAACTTATACAACAACCTTCAACACATTTGATGGGGCAAAAATTCTCAAAAGTATTTGATGCTAAATTCAAAAATGAAAAAGGCGAAGAAGAATATCTCTGGACAACAGCATATGGTCCAGCAATGTCAAGAATTTTGGCTTCAATAATCTCAATACATGGAGATAATAATGGATTAGTATTACCTTTTTGTATCTCTCCACTTCAAGTAATAATAATCCCCATCTTCAACAAAAAAAATAAAAACAAAATTCTAAGAGAATCAGAGAAAATAAAAGAGAAAATAAAATGCCTTGGAATAAAAATAGAAATTGATTCAAGTGAAAAAAGACCCGGAGAAAAATATTATGAATGGGAATTAAAAGGTGTTCCTTTTAGATTAGAAATAGGAGAAAAAGAACTTAGAGGGAAAAAATTAACTCTGTTCATAAGGGACATAAGAAAAAAGGAAACCTTTGCCATAAAAAATCTTTCAAAACTAAAAGAATATGGAAGAGAATTCGATAATAGATTAAAAAATAAAGCAGATAAATTTATGAAAAATAAAATCATCAATTGTAAAACAAAACAAGAAATTAAAAAAGCAATTAAAAATAAAAAAATAGCTAGAGTGAATTTTTGTTCAATAGATAAACAAGGGGAAAAATGCGCAGGATATGTTGAAAAGGAAATTGATTCAGAAGTTAGAGGAATCTTAGCAAATAAAAAAGAAAAACCTACAGGCAAATGTATAATCTATGGAAAACCTGCAAAAGAAGTAGTTTATATCGGCAAAGCATACTAACTAATATAAACTATGCTATCTCTATTTTAAACTATTCATAATTTACAACTAAATTCAATTCATCTTCTAACCTTAGAGTGGTTTCCATCAACAAACTCAATTCCTTTTCTACATCAATCTTTTCTTTCATCTCCATTTTATCTTTCATTCAAACAATCCCATAATTCAAAAATCCTTTTCAGCCCAAATTAATTGACAAGAAATAACTCAATTCAATTCAGACCCAAAAGAGAATCACTGAATTAAATTAAGGTGTGTTTAATTGGTGTGTAGACTAAACCAAATATGCAATTCTTCCAGCATGAATGTCTTAGTCTTACTTCCATAACTTTCATATAGAAAAAGGCTTTATAATATTTTCGTTAAAAAATGTTAGTAAAAAAATTCAAACTCACTTCTTTCTCTTTCTTCTTGACTTTTTTCCCTTCTGGGAACGAATAAATAAAATTACTAAACCCATAGCTATAACCAAAACAAATACTATTCCAGTCCATAAATAAGATTTAATCATTTCAAAAAATCCTTTTTTCTCAACTATAACTTTGCAGTCATTTGGACAATTTGATTCATCTTCACCAATTTCAGTTTCACAAACACCATTGTTATTACAAATCGATAAATCTATCACAACAACAAATATTGAAAAGCCAGGAGATACTGCAGAAAAATAATAATAGTCAGCATCACTATAAATCAATGTTGTGTTTAAAATACTCCATACCTCTACTCCTTCTTCACTTCTATAAAGTATTATGTTTTCCGCAATTCCTCCTTGTTCCTCAATCCAGGTTTTATTTACCTTAAAATCAATTATTACAGATTCTATATTTTCATTATCTATATTTGTTGTATCAATCTTAAATGCTTGATAAGATTCTCCTGAAGACAAACCTATCTCTAAATCTGCTTGAGGCAATACATCAACTGTAGTTACAGTCAACGATACATCTTGAACTGTTTCAGTCATTGTGATTGTTATTGTTGTTAAATCAAGGCCAGGCTCTGTTATTTCCATTACAGCTGGCTGATCAGGAGTTACCTCTGTCCATGAATGTGATTCTGTTGGTGCACTTGCTGTTGGTGCAACTCCACTGCTTTCAACAGTATATGAAGCTGTTGCACTCCCAGAATTTCCTGCTAAATCCTCAAAAGTACAAGTTAATGTAAAAGTTCCAGCACTTGTTGTAGAGGGATTTGATGTATAAGATGTTACAGAAGTATTCACTCCTGAACCCCCATCTGCCACACTGCAAGTACAAGCAACTGTCCCTGAAACAGTTACAGAAGAAGGACTACAGGTAAAAGTCGCTGTTGGTGCAGTTGTATCAACACTAAAATAAATACTATCATTTAATCCAACATTTCCTGCAGAATCATTTACATATAATAATAAATGATGAGTATTTCCATCTTCAACTTCTAATGAAGTATTAATTGTAAGTGTTGTATTAGTTCCATTATAATTAAGAATCCAAATATCAACTGCTTCATCTACTGTTGCATTGAAATAAACTGTTGAAGTGTTGTAAGTTGTATTTATTGGTGATTGAACTTGGATTGTTGGTACTGTTGTATCTAAAATAGTCAACCCACTTGAATTCAACCAACTACTATAAAGAACATTATCATAAGCTCTACAACTGAAAATCCATTCATCATCCACACTTAACTCAGAACTTAAAATATTATTAACATTTATTTCCACATTTTGTGTAAAACCATCAGCAACATCTATAATAGTTAATGCATGATTAAGATAACTTATAACATAAGCATAATCTCCTGAAACATAAACAAACCAGGCATAATATATTGAAGTTTCATTTGTCATATAACCTATTTGTGCTGGAGAGGTTTTATCAGAAATATTTATTATAGTTAACGAATTATTATCACTACTTGCAACGAAAGCATAATCTTCTGAAACATAAACAGAACCGGCTCCATCCATTGAAGTTTCATTTGTTAAATAACCTACTTGTGTTGGTGAAGTTTTATCAGAAACATTTATTATAGTTAATGAGTCTTTATCACCACTCGCAACATAAACATAATCTCCTGAAACATGAACAGAATTAGCTCCAGTCATTGAACTTGAATTTGATAAATAACCAACCTGTATTGGAGAAGATTTTGTAGAAACATCTATTATTGTTAATGAATTCTTAGTAGTACTTACAACATAAGCATAATCTCCTGAAACATAAACAGAACGAAGTGCATCCATTGAACTTGAATTTGATAAATAACTAACTAGTGTTGGATTAGATTTATTAGAAACATTTACTATAGTTAATGAATCGTTCCAACTACTCGCAACATAGGCATAATCTCCTAAAACATAAACAGAACGAGTATCCGACATTGAATCATTTGTTATATAGCCCACTTGTGTTGGAGAAGTTTTATCAGAAACATTTATTATAGTTAATGAATTTGTATCACTACTCGCAACATAAGCATAATCTCCTAAAACAAAAACAGAACGAGGTAAATCCATTGACATTGAACTTGATATATAACCCACTTGTGTTGGTGTAGATTTTATCGAAATATCTATTATAGTTAATGAATCTTTAGAATTACTTGTAACATAAACATAATTTCCTAAGACATAAACAGATGTAGGATATTCCATTGAACTTTCATTTTTTAAATAACCAACTTGTGTTGCAGCACCAGTATAATTACTTAGAGAACCATGACTAAATAATTCATCATTTTTATACCACCCATAAAAATAACTTACATTGTCTGCATCTTCATCTGTTGCATTACAATAACCTACTAAATCATCTAATGTTGAATTTAATGGAGAGTAAATTCTTGAAGTATTCATTGATGGCGCAACACTAGTAGTAAATTTCCAAATAGGCGAATTCACAATTAAATTACTATCATCAACAGTTGTTCTCCATAAATAAGTTCTGCCTTCATCCAAGCCTGCCCATATTGTTGTTGCATAAGAACCAGAAGCTACATTTGTAGCATTTCCAATCACAGGAGATTCCATGGTTTCTGTTGTATTAACAAGAATAGGATTTAATACATCTCCACCAGCACTTCCATTTCCAATCTGTGCAAAATTATTCTTTCCCCAACACATTGCACTTCCATTACTCAATAAACCACAAGTATGACTATATCCTACAGTTATTGAAACAAATGATTCTGTGGTGTTAACAAAAACAGGATTTAATCTATTTGTACCACTACCATCCCCAATCTGTCCAA
>JAUXAD010000039.1 GCA_030620045.1 archaeon | reverse complement strand
CAGAGGAATTCTTTGTTATTTTAAAATCTTTTGGATGGATAGGAAATGAAAGCAACAAGTTCATATAAAAAATTGATTGGAAAAAAAGTCTTGGTTATTTTTGCTGATTCTAAATCTACCACAGCTAGGCGTGAAGGTATTCTTGTTAGTTTTGATCCTCAGTTCATTACATTACAAGGTGAAGATAAACTTGATGAAGTTCTGCCTTGTAAAAGAATTATCAGAATAAAAGAAATAAAATGAAATACGACTTAACAAAGAAAGCAACAAGAGAAAAATTAAAAGAGTTTGCAGAAGAACTTAAAGAAATCTCTGAAATAATTGGCTTTAAACAATCTTCAAGAGGTTGGTGTTATCAATTAGAAGGGAAAGAATTGATAACAAAAGCTGAATTTGATAAAGTTGAAAATCTAATTAATCGTTGTAGAAAAGAGGGGATTCTACCAATTGATTTTATAATGGAAGAAGAAGGAAGGCAATTTAGTGGTGTTGAAGAACCAACAGAGGAAAGTCCAGTTGAATTCATGGGAAAATATATTGATGCAGCATTGAAAATTGAGGATTATTATACGCCTGATTGGTGGTCTGGAGAAGAATATTATATACAGATGTTAGTAGAAAAAATAGATCTGAAAACATTATTTTCGCCAGTATGTAGGAAATATCATATTCCTATTGCAACTAGTAAGGGATGGAGTAGTATGCTTCAAAGGGCTATTTACGCAAAGAGATTCAAACAAGCAGAAGAACAAGGATTGAAACCACTATTGCTTTATTGTGGCGATCATGATCCAGATGGATTAAGAATTTCAGATTTTTTAAGAAAAAATCTTGTAGATTTAAAAAATATTGGATGGGAAGATGGTGAGGAAGGATACAACCCAGAAAGACTTGAGATTGTAAGATTTGGATTGAATTATACTTTTATAAAATTACATAAATTATCTTGGATTAATAATCTAATAACTGGAAGCAAAAAAGATCTTGCAAGTCCTTCTCATAAAAATTACAAGATGAAATATGTTCAAGATTACATAAAAACATTTGGTGTTAGAAAATGTGAAGCAAATGCTATTGTAATTATTCCTGAAATAGCAAGAATGTTTGTTGATGATACAATAAAGAGTTATCTTGGCCAAGATGCAGAAGAAAGATTTTTGGCTAAAAGACAAGCAATAAAGGATGAAGTTCAAAAGTTTAGTAGAAAGACTGGTTTTGATAAGTTATTAAGAAAGGCTTTGAAAAAGATTGATGAACAAAAAATAAAGAAATAAAATGAAACAAGAAATAAAATTAGGATATGAAATCAGAACAGGAAAAGAAGTTCTGATTAGACCAGCACATTTAGTTGTGACAGGAATAACACAAGAATCTGGAAAGACAACAACTTTACAAGCTTTGATCAAAAGAGGAAAATTCAGAGCTATAATTTTCAAGACAAAGATTGGTGAAAAAGGAATTACAGAAGGAACAATAATCCCACCTTATTATAAAGATGAATTTGACTGGGAATATGCAGCAGAACTTTTAGAATCAAGCAGAAAAGAAAAATTAAAATTTGAAAGAAGCTGGATAATTAAGTATTCTAAAACAGCTAAAAATTTATTAGAATTTAAAGCAAACATAGATAATGCTCTTGCTAAAGAAAAGATAAGAGAATTAGAAAAAAGTGTTCTTATTACATTACAAGCTTATCTTGAAAAAATATTACCTGAATTACAATATGCCCCTCTTTCAAAAACTCTTGACTTGCAGGAAGGAATTAACATTATGGATTTGGAGAGATTTAAAGAAGAAACACAAAGTCTTATTATAAGAAGTGTTTTAGCTGAAGTCTTAAAACATTATAAGAATACAATAATAATAATTCCAGAAGCTTGGAAATACTTGCCTGAAAGATTAGGAAGCCCTGTAAAAAGACCAGCAGAGGCTTTCATAAGGCAAGGGGCTACAAACAACAACTTTTTATGGATAGACAGCCAAGATATTACAGGAGTATCAAAAAGTATTCTAAAGCAGGTAAGCAACTGGATTTTAGGCTATCAAAGAGAAATTAATGAGATCAAGAGAACTTTAGATCAGATACCCTTACCAAATAGAAAAAAACCAAAGCCAGAAGATATAGCCTCTTTACAAACAGGCCATTTCTTTGTTGCAACTTCTCAGTTCATTAAAAAAGTCTATGTCCAGCCTATATGGGTAAAAGATAAAACAGCTAAATTAATTGCTTTAGGAAAGAAAAAAGTTGAAAACTTAGAGCAGCCACAATTATTAGCCCCTTATTCTATACAAGCTCAAAAGGTGGGGTTCGAACCCACGCAGGCACGAGAAAAGCTAAGTCTTGATTTATCTCCAATAAAAAAAGAATTAATTGAATTAAGAAATGATTTTTTTAATAAAATCCAAGAACAACAACAAGCAATAACAAAAGTTTATTCTGAACTTTTTGCTTTGAAAAATCAGCCAAAACAAGAAATAGATACTGATGAAATTATAAGTAAAGTGTTACAAAAAGTTACAATTAGTAACAACACTCAAATCAATGAAGAAGAATTAATTTCTAAGGTTTTGGCAAGAGTTCCAAAAGTTGCTGGAGCTGTGACTTATGAAGTTGCTCCTCTTAAAAAGATTAAAAAGGATTTTTTAGAAGAAGCTAAAACTAAAATTTTGAATGATATTAATACTTTAAATAGTGAAGAAAAAAAAGCTTTGAAATATATAGAAACTCAGGGAAAAGGAATTAAGGCTAATGAATTGATCACAAGATGTTTTTTACAGAAAGATGGAGGGGGTGCAAGAGTTAAAGCATCAAAAACATTGAGTTCTCTAAACAATATTGAAGTTATTAGAAAAGATGTTGGTGGGGTTTCTTTTCCAAGATTAAAAGACAGAATAAAAGAGCTGTTAGAAAGGCATGATGCAACAGAGCAAGAAATAGAACAAGTCTATAATCACATTCTTATGGAGATGCTAAAATGAAAATACAAACTTTAAAAGAAATTGAAATAGCAAAATTTTTACATGAGAATTATGAAGAATGTGCTAAAATAACTGGATGGGAAACTCAACAAAATACTCGTGTTCCTTTTGAAGAATTACCTGAAAAAAATAAAAGAACTATGTTAATGGTTGCTGGAAGATTAAAAGAATTATTATTAAGACAAAAAGCAATCGAGTGGATAAAACATCATCGGTTGCCTCCTTTTGGAACTTTTGCAGAATTTTTTAACATAACAAAAGAGGATTTAAAATGAAAAGAATAATTTATAGAACAAGCTATTGGCAAATTAAAACTGACATAACAAGAGGCGACTTTACATATATTTTATTTATGATGTTATTTGTATTGCCAGCATTAGTTTATTTTCAGCCTTTACTCTTTTATGTTTTTACAATTGCCTTCCTTTTTATTATGATCCTTTTGATAATACAATCAAAAAGAAAAGAATATCTTGTCAAATATGAATTAAAAAAAGGAGGTGTGAAAAATGGTAAATCTAACTAAAATAAAGAAAGCTGAAGAATTTATGAAACAAAAAGAAAGAGAGGAACAAAATAATTCAGAATGGAAAGGAATGATGGAAGAAATTGGAATAGCAAATATAAATTTAGGATAAAAATGAGGTATTGCAAAAAGTGTGGAATGTGTATGGTAATAAGAAAAGGAAATGTTTGGCATTGCCGATGGTGTGGCCACACAGAACCCATCAAGCCAGAACCAGCAAAATTTGTTGATGTAGAGGAGCTGCTGAAATAATATAAAAGAGGAGAAAAAAATGTTTAATGAACAAATTAATTGGTTAATAAAAAAATCTAATAATAACATAGACAAAGAAGCTATTATTTTTGGATTTTCTCTAGGTTTTGTTTTTGGGCTTGTTTGGGGACTTATTCATGGATCTGCTTATGGAATTATTATTGGACTTGCTTTTGGGCTTGTTTTAGGACTTATTTCAGGATATACTATTGGATGTGCTTATGATGGACTTATTCTTGGGCTTGTTTATGGATATGGAATTTTAATATCACTCTGTGGAATTGTATTTTTTCAAGAACTATTTAAACCAATATGGATATTAATAATCTTAGTTTTGGTGATTACAGAAATAAAATTCTGGCTAGACAAAAAGAAACCTAAAAAGAAAGAAAACAAATTTAAGTTTACTATAAAGAGAAAACTAATAGCATTTCTAGAGTCATCATTTATAATTATTGTATTAGGTGGACTTTATGATCTAAGTAAAAAAGTAATCCCTTATCTAGAAGATAATTTTATTATAATTGTGAAGTGGTTATGTTATATTAGTGTAGGTTTAATGGTCTTAGCAATAATAATTGGAATATTCTGGATTTGTATTAAATTAAACAGTTTGAAATATTCAAAGAGGTAAATATCAAAATTAAAATGAAACATAAAAAAGAAGTTAAGAAAGGATATATCTGTGAGAATTGTAAAAACAAATTAACAAAGAAAGATATTTCTTTTGCTTGGCAATTTGGAAAGATATGGTTCTGTGGAAATGCTTGTGCAACTGCTTGGGCTATTAAAGAAATTCAAAAATTAAAATCAAAACTGAAAAAATGAAACCTAAAGAAAAAAAGTGGTTTAAGGAATTTGAAGAATCTTCAAACAAGTTTCTGAAAAATCTGAAATCTATGAATAAAAATAATACTACATTAGCAGAAGCTAAAATGTTGGAAAAAATAAGTAAGAAAATAGAGGAAAAAATCAAGGAGATTTGAAATGGATAAAAAAATTCTAAAGAAATTTTTAAGAAAATGAAAAAAAACTTAGATAAAATTATTGAAAAATGCAGCTTTAAAATCCTTTCAGAAATGTATTCCCCTAGCATACTACTAGAAGAACAGCCAGACTTCAAAGAATGTATTAAATGTTCTGGATATGACAAGAAAAAAATCTGTTACATCTCATTATATCATTCTCAAGATAAATTGAAAGGAGGTCAAGATGAAAGCAAAATTAAAAGTTGATTTTATTGAGGATTTTAGTAATGGTAAAGTATACTTATCAAGCAGATATATTGATGTGACTATTCCAAAAAGAAGTTTGCTCTTAAAAGGAATGAAGCTAAAAGGAGGTGATTTTCTTGAAATTTCTTTAAAGAAACTCAAAAAAAAGAGGTAGCTGTTCAGCAACCTAAGGCAGATATTTTACTGAATTAACTTTCAGGGGTAAAAGCCACAGGATAATCTTTAAAAAAAGATTAGAGGATATTTTGGAGATGACACTCCTTTTTAATCCTGCTTGATCCGGGTATACATTATTACCTTAATCTGCGGTTAGTGGCTGATAAATAGCTACTTTATAATTAAAAAATGGAAGGAACACAAGAAGCTGGGGATGAGAATGAAATGCAAAATCATAGATGTTGTCCTTATTGCAAGAAAGAAATGAGAATTGTGAATATCTGGATTGACAATTACCTCATCGCTTCGTGGTGGTGTGAATGCTTTGAAATTAAAAAAGAAGAACTAGGGGAGATTAAAATATAATTAAAAAATGAAAAAGAAAGACTCAGGAATAAATCAATGCAAATTACAAAGTCATTGCCTAAGCCCTATTAT
>JAUXAD010000043.1 GCA_030620045.1 archaeon | reverse complement strand
TTTTGAAAACTCTTCAGCAGGAATAAATGTTATTTCATTAATTAAAAATTCATATGCTTCTTCAAATTCTTGTTCAGAAAATTTAGTTAATTTAAGTGCTTTTGATTTATGTTTTTTAACTTCTTCAAGCAAGAACTCTGGTGCAATAAATTCAAATTTGTTTAATATTGAATTTATTGAAAATACTGAAGAAAAAAATAAAAAGGGTTCAAACAGAGTGACTGAACCCAATTGGTTGACACCCAACTATGATAATTTTAATAAATCGAAATATTTAAATGTTTCTGAAAAAAATACAGAGGAAAAAAAGTCCCTCAATTTGGTCGAGCATCCATTTCTCAGGATTGATAATGTAGCCTTAATGGTAATGCATAAAGTCCTAGCGAAACTTAATAATAATGAGAGCAACAACTATATAAATTTTTCAGAAGAAAAAAATAAAGAGGGTAAAAACGTAACCCTCATGGTTAGAAACTCCTCCCAAGAATTTAATAATTATAATGACAATAACTATATAAGCTTTTCTGTTAATGATGATAATGCAGAGGAAGCCGCGTTAACCCTTATGGTTAGGGACCGACCTCATAAGTCGGATCTTCTCCCAAGAAGACAACCAGGTTCGACTCCTGGACGTGGCGCCTCTGCTTTTGATTTTTCTAAAATTAAAAATGATTAAAAAAAACTTATTTGTCTTGGAATAGTTCTTTTAGTTCTACCTTTTATGAATTCTTCACAAACAAATAGTTCTAATTATGGTATGGATTCTGTTATTTCAGATGGTGGAGATAATATTAGTTCTGATAATTATCAAACAGATGCTGTTTTAGGTGTGGTAACTGGAAATGCAAGTTCAGATTCATATCAACAATCTCTTGGATTTTTTTCATGCACTCCTGATACTTGCATGAGTTTAGGTTATAATTGTGGAACTTGGGATGATGGTTGTGGAGGAACATTGGATTGTAGTACTTGTGCATCTGGATATACTTGCACTGCTGGGACTTGTACTGCTGTATCTATTACTCCAGATGGAGCAGGAGGAGGTGGAGGAACAATAATTTCTAATTTTAAATTGGATACAGATTTAATTAAAGTTTTAATAAAAACCGGTGAAAGTAAAAGAGAAGTTTTACAGATAAAGAATATTGGCGGAACTATTTTAAATATAAGTTTAGATTTTGGAAATCTTGAAGAATTTATGATTGCAAGTGAAGAATCTTTTTTATTAGAAGCAGGAGAAACTAAAATAATTAATATAGATATTTTTGCAAAGGAAGAAGAGATTCCAGATGCTTATACAGGAAGAATAATTGTTAAAGGAAATGGGATAACAAAGATAATTAATGTTATTATTGAAGTAAAAGAGAGAAAGCCTTTGTTTGATGTATTAACCAATGTTAGAAATAAAAAAGTAAGTCCAGAATATAATGTAATAGCAAATATTAAGATGATGAATATGGGAGATTTAGAACATATAGATGTTTTATTTTATTATGCCATCAAAGATTTTGAAGGAAATGTCCTTACATTCAAAGAGGAAAGTCTTTTTATTGAGAAAGAACTTGAAATTGTAAGAAGATTAAAAGTTCCTGAAAATCTTTCTCCTGGAAATTACATTTTTTATTCGAGAGTGTCTTATGAAGAAATCAGTGCAACAAGCGCAGATGTATTCACAGTAACTGAAAAAGTAAAAGTGTCTAATCTTGTTTTATTAGTAATTGTTATTCTTTTAATAATTATTTTAATTTATCTATTAAAAAAAAGAAAAAGATAAATTTTTAATAAATAAAATCTTATAAATAAAATGGAATTGATAAATAAAATCCTGTCGTATCTGAATGACCAAATTTTATCACAAATTTTAATCATTATTATTATATTACTAACCCTCCTTATCATATATTTATTGATAAAGAAATCACTACCTGTTCTTAAAAAGAGAATAAAAGATTCTGAGAAAAAAGAAATTCTTGATATTAAACATAAAGAAAGAAAAATCATGAAAAAATTGAAAAAAGATAAAATTGATGTTGAAAAAAAGATACAGATTTTAAATGGGAAAACCATAGAACCCAAGCATTATCGAATATCAAAGAGTCCTAAAAAAAGGAGTAAGAAATTAACCAAGAATTCACGAAGAGAAAAGATTAAGAGAAAATTAGAAGAATGGAAAGAGCAAGGTTTTAAAATTCCTGAAAGAGGAAGTTTAAAGAAAAAATAATTTAAAAATTTGTCAAAATATTTATATAAACGAATTATCTTTTGTTAGTATGAAATATGAATTTGCTCCAGAGATTCAATTTAAAGCAGAAGAGATTTCTAAAATTTTATTTCCTTATGTTGATATTGGAAATATAAAATGTTTTAGAAGTTATGGAACTTCTTCGCGTTACACAATTGCCCGCTGTCATGCTCTTGGAAAATTGATGCAAAAAGCTATCTGCAGAAAAGCATTTTATGTTCTTGAATTCTTATCAGAAAGGTTTGACAAACTTGATGAAGAAGAGAAAATAAAAATCATAATCCATGAACTAATGCATATTCCAAAATGTTTTGGGGGGGGTTTTAAACATCATAATGTTGTTACAAATAAAAATGTTAATATGATGTATAAGACTTATAAAAATAAAAAAGAGGAGAAGGAGAAATATGGAAATTGGTTTAAAACATAAAAATAAAAAAATAAATCTCGAAGTTGAAAAGTGTAATTTGTTTGAGATGTTTAGAGGATTGATGTTTCGACGCAGAGAAAAAGCTCCTGCGCTTTTGTTGTTTGATTTTAAGAAATCTTTGAGAATGAAAATTCATTCTTGGTTTGTTTTTTTTCCGTTTATTGCTATTTGGCTCGACGATAAAAATAAAATCTTAGAGATTAAGAAAATTAAGTCTTGGAGGTTTCTGGTTTTTCCTAAAAAATCTTTTTGCAGACTTATAGAAATTCCGATTAATAAGAGATATGAAAAGATTGTTGGACTTTTCTGCTCCCAATCGCACTCTCTCTGGTTTTGATGTGATTTCGTGCAATTGCTCGTCGGTAACAGAAAAGTTTAAATAGTATTCTGTTGTTTATTTTATATAATA
>JAUXAD010000042.1 GCA_030620045.1 archaeon | reverse complement strand
CCTTGTTTTAATTTTTGCAATAAAGGTCCAGAAGGTAATTTTGATTTTTTTAACTTTTTTTTGTCAATCCTCGTCTGTCCTTTTCTAACAAAAACATAAGCATTGCAAGGAATCCCATGCGTCATCTTTTTGGCTTCAAGATAAAAATCTTCTGTTTCTAAAAATTTTCCATTAACTTCTTCTACCTTGATAGGATATTTTCCCTTAAAAATAAATGTGCCCAATAAACTTTTCATAAAACTTTTAGTTCCTTTTGGACCATAAATAAAAAATGTTTTTTTATATCCACTCAAAGCTAAAGTCTGCAACAATCCAGGAATACCCAAAACATGATCTCCATGCCAATGGCTAATTAAAATCCTCGTTACTTTGCAGGGATTCAACTTTGCTTTTCTAAACTGTCTTTGTGTTCCTTCTCCACAATCCACTAAGATATTTTCTTTATTGTAATTTAACAAAATAGAAGTCGGATTTCTCCTAGCACTCGGAATTGCATCAGCAGTTCCTAAAAAAGTTATTTTTATCATAAATAGGAAAAGAAAAAAGAGTTTTTATTTGTTGTGAAAATTCCTTATCCCTTCTTCAAAGCCGTAGAAGCCGGAGAAATAAAAATTATTGTATCTCCTCTTAAAAAAGTCAATCCAAGATTTCTTTTTATTTCATTGTTTTGCATTTCCTTTATGTTATCCAATACCAAGTTTATATGAATGTCAAAAGCTAACAAAGTTCCTACAAATTGTTTGTCGCCTTTCAAATGCACCAAGACTTCTTTTCCCTTGGAGTTATTCAATAAATCTAAAGGTCGTTCAATCCCATTAACCATAATTTAAACTTGTATAACTCATTTATAAATATTTCGTGTCTCAAACAGAAAGTTATTTAAATAAAAAATCAACTCATCTTAATAGAACAAAAATGAATAGAGGAAGAAAAAAATCCGGCGGAAAGTATATTAAAAGTAAAAAAAAGAAGTCATCTGAAATAATCGGACAAAAGAAAATTATAAAGATAGGAGAAGAAAAGAGAAAAACAAAAAGAAAGAGAGGCGGGAAGAAAAAAATATTCTTACTCAAGGCAAAATTTGTAAATGTTCAGACAAAAAACAAAATTTCAAAAGTTGAGATAAAAAATGTTCTTGAAACTCCTTCAAATAGGTTTTTAGCGAGACAAAATATCTTAACAAAAGGAACAATTGTTGAAACAGAACTTGGAAAAGTTAAAATAACAAATCGCCCGACTCAAGAAGGAGTTGTTAATGGTATATTAGTTGAATAATTTTCCACAATAAAATAAATATTTCTTCAAAAATTAAAAGAATTTTTACTATTATCTCATAACTATAAAAAACAAAACTTTTATAAAAGTTAACTCTTTATAAAGTTTGCGCCTATTAAATAACTACTAATTCCTAAAAATGACTTTTCAAGATAATATAAAAAAATGTCCTGAATGTGGAAGTATAAATCTTACATATGATGCTCACTTAGGAGAGATTATTTGTAATGATTGTGGTCTTGTTATCGAAGAAAAGATGGCTGACACTGGAATAGATTTGCAAGGAAAATTTGACAAGGATGAAAAAAAAGGAAGGGGTGGAGCTCCAATGAGTATGCAAAAATTTGATAAAGGACTAACAACAAATGTCGGGGAGATTTCAGATATTTACAAATTAGAACCAGGACAAACAAGAAAATTCTTAAGACTAAAAAAATGGCAGGAAAGAGTTTCTACAAGTATTGAAAGAAATCTCAGGTTAGCTATGGCAGAATTAAGAGTCATTGCTTCTTATCTTAGTTTGCCAAATGTTGTAAGAGATGAGGCCTCAAGAATTTACAATTATGTTTTGCAAAGAGGTTTAGTAAGGGGGAGGAGTATGGAGTCAGTAATTGCGGCTTGCTTATATGCTGCGTGCAGGTCATATAATATCCCAAGAACATTAGATGAAATGGCAACAGCGTCAGACGTTGAAAGAAAAGAAATAGGAAGAACTTATAGATTCATAATAAGAAAATTAGGAATTAGAGTAAAACAAAGTTCACCAAAAGATTATATTTCAAGGTTCTCTTCTGTGCTCAAGTTATCGCCAAGAACTCAAAACGATGCTCTAAAAGTATTAAAACAAGCAGAAGAAGTTGAATTGACTTCTGGAAGAGGCCCTGCCGGAATTGCAGCAGCAGCATTATATGTAGCAGCTTTAATAAATGACGAAAAGAAAACCCAAAGAGAAGTTGCAGACATAGCAGGAATAACAGAAGTAACAATAAGAAACAGATACAAGGAACTCATAGAAAAACTTAAATTAGAAGACAAAATAAAACAAAAAGAAATTGAATCAAAAAAGAAATAAAATTCTATCTAAGATTTATCTCAAATTATCTTGAAGTTCTTTTTCTTTGAGAAAAGCATCTCGAATTGTAAAGAATAATAAATAAATGAGAATTGAAATACAAATCCAGTAAATAAGACCTGTAAATGAAGTAAACCACAGAAAAATAATTAACAAAAAAAATATTGGAAATATAAATATTACACGATGAAATATAGCAAAAAACATAAACTTCTTATCATTCATAAAAAAATAAGAAATCTATAATTTTTAAAGTTATATATAATTCTAAACCTTTTTATAGGATAATTCTCTAAGAAATTTAAGACCTATGCGATTTCACCAGAGGCAATTAGAAATCGCCTCACCGCAAAGGAAGGGAAAATCGAAAAAAACCGCTTAGGTTGTTTTCAGCGGGGATGCCGGAGTGGTCAAACGGGCGAGGTTTAGGTCCTCGTAGCTTAGTGCTTACAAAGGTTCGAATCCTTTTCTCCGCATATATTCAATCGTCAGATTGAATTTATTTCTGAAATTTGAATCTTAATTCGCTTAAATTCAAAAAGATTTTATGTGCTTACATTTGGTTCGACGAACATTTTCACGAAATTTCATATCGCCCTTGATTTTGAGTGAGGATGCGAGCCTCCTTTTCTCCGCATATTATTAAATAGTTATGTTAACAAAAAATCTGGTTCAGTAGGACAAGCTTGAGCACTTTTTTCAGGATTTAACTTCTTTGGAGCTTTAAAAACAGCCATTGCAATCAAACCAAGCTCATCAAACTTCCCTAAAGTTCTTATTCCTGGTTTTCTATGAATATATTCTGCAAATACTAATTCTTTATCTTTGTTCTTTCCTAAATAAAGAAGATTATGAGTATATTCTATAGTTATTTCTTCATCACTCCAACAATATGTCTTATCATCATTGTATATACTATATGGATAATGAACTCCAATAATCATACCTGGAGTCAAGTCTCCTTTTCCCTCCAATGTTTCTAAATAATTATTATTTCTCAGTAATCTTTTACCATCAGCATTCCAAACCACATCATCAACAAATTCTCTGCACCAAACAGAACACCAATGATACTTTAATCCAAAAAATTCCTCAGCACCAACACGAGCATATTTTGCGCAAAAAGCATCATCATCTTCTGGTTCCCAAAAAGTAGGAAGAACTTCTTCTCCGTTTATAATTGCCTCAAGATTATAACCCCCTTCAGAAGAATCTTCTTTCTCATCCTCTTCCCCCACCACTTCTCCCCCAGGAGTTTTAGTCTCTTCTTCTATCACAATACCTACAGCTAACAAAGCCAATTCTCCATAAGCATTTCCTCTTAAGAATAATAAACGAGCTTTCTCACTATTAAGGAAAACTTTATCAAAAATTCCATTTATCAAATCAATTTTCTTTTCTGAATCTTCTGCTTCTTCAATTTCATCAATACTCTTATCAAATTCTGGGCCACTCAAATAACCCTCTCTATTCTTTAAAATTTCAAGCTGATTCTTTGAAACTTCTTCTAAAACATCTTCTTCTGTAGTTGTTGTTCTTATCGCATCTTTAACACTTTCAGTATCAAGCCAGCACTTCATGTTTTCATTATCACAATAACCAACTTCAACCCACCTTGACCCTTCACCTCCTACAGAACCATCTGTTCCTTTTCCAGGATTATCAGTTGCACAAATCCTTATAATCCCTTTATTGTAAATTGCAGGATTAATTATTTCCTCTGCTGCTCCCTGAGGACTAGGACTCAACAAACTATAAGCGCTTGCACTTCCTGCAACACATTCTGTCTCTGTCTTAATATCTGTTTCTCTTGCCTGACTTGCTATGTATTCATCTTTAATATAGTTTACAGCAAAGTCTGTTGAAACTTGCTTGAATCCACACTCCTCCTGATTATTAACCATAATGCACATTTCCTTGTAGCCAGAAGGAGCA
>JAUXAD010000015.1 GCA_030620045.1 archaeon | reverse complement strand
CAATAACCTTCTGTAAGAACAGTTACTCCATCATCTCTCCAGCATTCAGAAAGACATCTACCAAGACATTCATCATCTTCAAAACACACATTTGTTCTACAGTTTACTTCACATTGTTCTTCTTCTCCAGGAGTTTCTACTTCTCCATAAAGCTTAATTTGCTGATAAAGTTCACATAATCCATAACTATCATCAGTTGCTTCTTTAATAATAGTTCCAGGACATTCTGTAAGAGGAATAATTTCTATACATCCCTCTTTTATCCCAGGACCTCCACTAACAAGCATACCCATTTCAAAACGATTCCAGTGCCGTTCCATTGTCTCTCCTTTTACATAATAATTTCTGCCGCCATCAGTGTCTCTGCAACTCACGCAGTTTATTTTTTCACCCATCGGACAACATCTTTCATATTCTATTCCTCTATCATAATTTGTACATTCTCCAGTTATCTCTGTAGTCATTTCTCCAGCAGATGTTAGAGGCATAGCCAACAATATAAAAATTGCTATGAATATCAAACTCTTTTTCATGAGAATAAGAAGAAAAAGAGATTTAAATAATTATGTAAGCGCCCACGCCGGGAGTCGAACCCGGGTTATGTCCGCGACAGGGACATGTCATAGCCGTTAGACCACGTAGGCATAATTTACTTTATAGAAATCAATTTTTAAAACTTACTACCAAGGTTTATTTCTTCTTCCTCTTAAACAAATTAGCAACAAACCCAACACAAATTCCAATAACAGCTCCAATCAATACAACAGACAACAAACTAAAATCATAATCACTAACCAACCAAGCTCCTACTGCCCCAGCAATGCCCCCTGAAACTGCTCCAATAACTAAATTTCCTTTATTCATTTTTTTCCAATCACCTTTCCACCCAAATATTTCTGCAAAACTTTCGGAATTTTTATGCTTCCATCTTTTTGCTGATTATTTTCCATTAAAGCAACCAAAACCCTTGAAGTTGCAAGGACAGTATTATTCAAAGTATGAGCAAAATATCTTTTACCTTTATCCTCAATTTTTATGTTTAATCTCCTTGCCTGTGCTTCTTCCATATTTGTTAAACTTCCCATTTCAGAATATTTTTTCTGCCTTGAACTCCAGAACTCAATATCACAAGACTTTGCTTTCAAATCAGCTAAATCTCCAGAACAAATTTCTAAAACTCTAATTGGAATTTCCAAAGCCTTAAAAATATCAACAGACATTTTTAACATCTCATCATACCATTTGTAGGACTCAGAAGGTTCACAAATAACAATCATCTCTTGCTTATTGAATTGATGTGTTCTAAAAAGTCCTTTTTCATCAATACCATGACTGCCAATTTCTTTTCTAAAACACATGCTATATCCAGTTTGTTTAATTGGTAGATTATCTTCATTAATTGTCTTATCTATAAACTGCCCAATCAAAGGGTGTTCAGCAGTAGCAATCAAATACAAATCTTCACCATCAACTTTATACACCATTGCATCAATTTCTTTGTTAGAATAAACTCCTCTAAGTATTTCCCCTCTTATCATTAAAGGAGGCTCAACATATTCAAAATCCTGTTTAATCATATAATCTCTTGCAAAATTTATCAACGCCATATTCAACAAAGCCAAATCTCCTTTAAGATAATAAAATCCTTTCCCAGAAACTTTTGCAGAAACATCAAAATCAAGCATCCCTAATTTTTCCCCTAACTCCACATGCCCCTTAACAGGAAAACTAAATTTCTTCGGCTTCCCAATTTTCTTAATCTCAACATTTTTAGAATCATCTTTCCCAATAGGAACAGATTTATGAATTATATTTGGAATCTTATACATAATTTGGTTTATTTCCTCTTCAAGTTTTTTCCTCTTTCCACTAACTCTCTCAATTTCTTCAGGAATAGCTTTTGCTTTTTTAATCAATTTAGAAGCATCCTTTTTTTGTTTCTTAGCTTGATTAATTTGTTCAGAAATTTTATTCCTTTCACTTCTTAAATTATCTTCTTTATATTTCAGCTTTCTCCACCCTTCATCTAATTTTTTTACCTTATCCACCAAAATAAGTTTTTCATTCTGAAATTTTTTCTTAATATTTTTTTTAACTAATTCAGGATTTTCTCTAATTAGTTTTATATCAATCATAATACATTAAAAAAAACATTCTATTTAAATCTTATCAACGACACTTTTAAAAACAATAATTCCTCAATTAATTTATGGAAGGGGTTGAAAATCTTGGAACAGAATTAATGGGATTTTATCAAGATTTTATTTCAAGTCTTCCTCCAATTGCAGGAAATTTTTTCAATTTTTTAATTCTTGTTTTATTAGTGGTTGTATATTGTATCTTTATATGGAAATTTTATAAATTTATTGCTAAAAAAAATATTCTTGGTTTAGATTTAAACAAGTACAATAAATCTGAGCATCCTCTTTTCACAAAACTACTTGCAGGAGCTCTTTACTTTGCAGAATATATAATAATTTTGCCATTTTTAATTTTCTTTTGGTTTGTAGTATTTACTTTCTTCTTAATGTTTTTAACAGACTTGGAAATCTCAACCCTTTTAATTGTTTCAGCCACAATAATTGCAGCAATTAGAATAACTTCATATTATAAAGAAGATTTATCTAAAGATGTCGCAAAACTTTTACCTTTCACTTTATTGGCAGTTTCAATTCTTACTCCAAATTTCTTTAATATTGAAAGAATTTTCACTCATTTCACTAACCTCCCTAACTTTTTTGGAAACATAGCATATTATTTATTATTCATAATTGTTATTGAAATAATCTTAAGATTTTTTGATTTTATCTTTTCTCTTTTTGGATTAGAAGAAGAAAAAATTGAAGAAAATCAAAAAGAAGGAACAGGAGGTGAATAAATGGGGTTGATAGAAACACTTATACTTTTCGGACTTGGATTCATAGCATTTTTTGCAACAGGTATAGATGATACCTTAGCATATGCTGGTCTTTACCTAAAAAATAAAACAAGGGACCATAAAAAATTTATATCTTTTGGAATAATACTTGGAACAATTATTGCACTGGGCATAGCAATTTTTGCAGGTTCGTTAATGGAAGCTCTACCATCAAGACATCTAATCGGTGGCGCAGTATTAGTCACATTGGGAATACTTACTTTTATTAAAGGAAATCATAAAGAAAAACATCACAAAAGAACTCACGCTGAAGTAAAAAAACATTTGCAAGTTTCAAAACCTCAAAGATTTGTTAGTTTGAAATTTATTGGATTAGGTATGATTCTCTTTTTCGCCACAGGTATAGATGATATAATCGCTTATTCAAATTTAATAATGGCTAAAGGAAATTGGGTAGCAATTTGCGCAGGAGTATTAATTGCTACATTTGTATCTTTAATAATAGCTCATTTTTTAGCTGGCAAGTTAAAAAGATTCCCCCACCCAGAAAGAATTGGAGGAACAATAATAATTATCATGGGTATTCTTCTAGCATTAAAAATTTTATAAAAGTTAACACAAGTTTTTTAAATCAATTTCTTATATTTCTTTTATGCCAAGAGTAAGAATCAAGCTAAATAGCACAGACATAAAAATGCTTAATGATATTTGTAATTCTATTAAAGATATAGCTGAAAAATCAGGAATAACTATTTCTGGTCCTGTACCATTACCAACAAAAAAACTTAAAATAACTACCAGAAAATCTCCTTGCGGTGACGGAACAGCAACTTTTGATAGATATGAAATGCGAATTCACAAAAGATTGATTGATTTGCCGGCAAATGAAAAAATCCTTCATCATATAATGAGGATGCAAATTCCAAAAAATGTCAATATAAAAATTGAGATGAAAGATTAAATGTATTCTAGAGTATAGATTTCTTTAAAAGTACTAATAAATTTTCTATTATATGAAAAAAAGATGTGAAGCTGAAATACCTTCTTTGTATCGTAGTGGACAAGGAATTTCTGACACTTTTTACAAAGTGTTAAAAGCTGTTGATAAAAATGGTCTATCTCTTAGAACAGAATATGACAGAAAAGAAAACGGAAATTATCTTGATCCTCCAAGCAAAGATGCAAAAGTAATGATAAGAATACAAAATCTTTTTGCTGAACCAAGAATTCCAATAATTAGCTATATGAATGTTGGAAAATATATAGCAGAAATGTTAGGAGCTAAAGATCACTTAGTTGTCCCACATGATGAGCTATTCGGAATGATTCATTCAGGAAATGAAGAATTTGAGCCAACTCAATGGCCCTATGCATATCATCAAAGATTAACAAATTATCCGATGTCAAATGGTATTACAGTTAATCAATTAGAGAAGTCTGTGGACAAATTAGTGAGAGACCCAATAACAAGAAGAGCTATAGCAATGACAGGTCTTCCAGAAATAGATACTTTCATGAAGTCTGATGCTCCTTGTTTAAGAGAATTACAATTTAGAGCAATAGAAGATAATCAAGGAAGACTAGTATTAAACACTGATGCTAGATGGAGAAGCAGAGACCTATACAAAGCATGGTGTGATAATTTGGTTGGATTAAGAAATCTAATCAGATTCAAAGTTGCTATTCCTTTACAAAATAAAACAGGAAAAGAAGTTATTATTGGTCCTTATACAGAAGAAAATGGATCTCTGCATATTTATGGTCAAGATTATTCTGAAAAAGGCATGGATAATTTTTTTGAAGTTAATCCTACTTTAAAGGATTTCTTAGCAAAAACCGCTGAGAAACAAGAACCATTAAATGATAATATGATAGAAGAATTAAAAGAACTTAAAGAAGAAAAAACATGGAATTTTCCAAGAAAATTAATAGAGTTAATTGACTACTTAATTCAAACATTTGAATCAGGAGAATTCAAACCTTAATAATTCTAAAATGCCACAAAAAAGAGGAAATCTCACAGTTCTTGAAGGATTAGATGGAATTGGGAAAGGGTTAGTTCAAAAAACAATTTTAGAATTTGAAGGAAAGAGGGGGGGAAAAAGAACTCTTCCAACAGATTTTTCAGGATCTCTAAGAGATTTTGAAGTACTTTTTGAAGAAAATAAAAACTTATCCAATGCTCCACCAGGAGAATATATTTTAGATTGTTGCGAACCTACTTACTGGGGGGTTGGGAAAGCAATAAGACAAGAGATAATAGCAAATAATACCCGGAATTATCCTTCTGAAATAAAAATACAAGCATACTCATTAGACAGACTAATCTTAATGAGAAAATGCATCATCCCTTTTTTAGAACATGGTCAGGATGTAATCGAATCAAGAAATTTTGTATCAACTCTTTGTTATCAGTCTCTTGAAGCATTAGAAGAAGGCAGTTCAATAGAAGATGTAAGAAATAGAATATTAAAACATCCTGGAAGTCAAATAGAACTTGAATATGCGCCAGATCTCTTAATAATTTCTACGATAAACGATGTTTCTGAATTAATAAAACGTTTGCAAAATAGAGAAAAGAAAGATGAATGTGAATTCGAGAATTTAAATTTTCAAAGAAAACTAAAACCTTTTTATGAAGACTCTTGGATTAAGGAATTATTTGAGAAACATGGAACAAGAGTTGCTTATTTAGATGCAGGAATTTCAGAAGAAGCAACCAAAGAACAAGCCATTGAAATATATGAAAATAAATAAACCCAAAACCTTATAAATCCCAATATCCTACTAAATTTGCCTGACTTCGGTTAGGTGAAGAGAGTTATGAACTTCGGTTTATTTCTCTCTTTTAATTTTTTATAATACAAATCTTTAAATATAATTAACTATTCAATTTAATATGGAAAAAGATATTGGAAAAATAAACAAAAATGAAACAACAGACATTGTCCTAAGAGTTGACGACTTTGCTGAACGAAGAGGACTTACAATAAGAGAATTTGTGACAAGCGATAGATATACTGGTTTTACAAAATCTGGTGTGAAAATTATGGCAGCTGATTTCACAAAATTTAAAGAAATGATTAATTCTATAACAGAAGAAGACATGAAAGAAGAGGTTCCAGTTGAACAACCTGAACAAGGACAAGAAACTTTAGAATCATCAGAAATACCTGAAGTTCCTAAGCCTGAAGAACAAGAAGTTCCTACTGAGACTCCTCAAGAAGAAATTAAGGTAGAAAAACCTGGTGAGTCTGAAGAAGAAAAAGAAAGTTTGCCGGATTATTAAAGAAGTAAGAAAAAACATTTATTCAAAATCTGTCGAAAATTTATAAAATTGTTCTCTATTATTCCAATTAAATTTTGATTTGCGATAAATCTCTTTTAAAGCCCCTATTTCATAATTTGGAGGTAAATGTAATTTTCTTTTCCCTTTTATAATTCCTTTTAAGAATTCTCGAAAAAGATATTTTGCTGCCCTAACAGTTTTAGTATTTAGTCTTCCACCTTCTTCAGCATTCATATGACACAATGCAGCAATCTGCAGTCTATCAATTGTTTTATGAAAAAATAAATGCCCATCTCTTTCTTCTTGTGTTAATATTTCTACTCCCATTAAAGCTGAGAAAAAATAATGAGTATATAAATTTAATCGTTGTTGTAAATTTATTGAAACCAATCACACCAAAACATTTAAAAAAATATTTCTATAATATTGTTTATGAAAAAGAGAACTTTAATAACTCTATCAATTATTTTAGGAATAATAATTCTTTCAGCAATAATTTTAAGTCGTGGTAATGGTGTTTCAAAAGAAACAGCAACATGTATCGGACAAAATTCTGAATTATATGTTCAACTTGGATGTAATGCCTGCCAGTCCCAGGAAGACATGTTTGGAAAAAACAGCCAATATTTAAATATAATTGATTGCTGGTTTGAAAGAGAAAAATGTTTAGAGATAACTCATGTCCCGACGTGGATTATAAAAGGAGAAAAATATACTGGAGTTCAAAGTATTGAAAAACTAAAAAACTTAACAGGTTGTAATTAAAATGCTTGATGATATAAATTTTTGGAGAATAACAACACTTGCATTAGCAGATTCTGTCAACCCGTGTGCTATTGCGGTTTTAACTATGGTTCTAATGACAATTTTAATCCAGAATCCAGAAAAAAGAAAAAAAGTACTTTACGGAGGACTTGCATTTGTTGCATCTATTTATATTGGATATTTATTTTACGGAGTAGTAATTATTCAGCTCTTTAAAGGGTTTGCAGAAATTCTACGAGAAAATTCAACTTACATTTATAGTGGGTTGGCAATTTTCGCAATGATTATTGGAGCATTAAATATAAAAGATTTTTTCATGTATAAAAAAGGCGGAATAGCTACAGAGATGCCTTTGTTCATGAGACCAAGAGTAAAAAAAATAATACAAAAAATAACTTCTCCTTCAGGAGCATTTATAGTTGGATTTTTAGTAACCTTGTTTTTATTGCCTTGCACTATTGGCCCTTATATTATTGCCTCAGGATTATTATCTGAATTAGGCACTTTAGGAGCACTTCCTTGGCTTTTATATTATAATTTATTGTTTGTCTTGCCAATGTTAATTATTGTTGCAGTAATATATTATGGATTCACAAAAGTTAATGAAGTCTCAGGCTGGAAAGAAAGGAACATAAAAACACTTCATCTAATTGCAGGAATTTTATTGTTTGCCGTTGGTTTTGCATTATTAATGGGTTGGTTATAATTGAGTATATAAATTCTTAAAAAACCCTTTTCTATTTTAGAATTATGGCTAGACCACCATGGGATGATTATTTTATGGAAATAGTAGAAGCTGTTTCTAAACGAGCTACTTGTGATAGGGGTAGGAGTGGCTGTGTAATTGCCAGAGGTAACCAACTACTTGTTGCAGGCTATGTTGGTGCTCCATCTGGTTTACCTCATTGTGATGATGTAGGACATCTCATTAAGAAAGTGACTCATGAAGATGGGCATACCACAGAACATTGTATGCGAACTGTCCATGCTGAACAAAATGCAATCTGTCAAGCAGCTAAGCAAGGAATTTCTATTTATGGTGCTACATTATATTGTAAAATGACTCCTTGTCGAACTTGCGCCATGCTTTTAATTAACTGTGGGATAGAAAGGGTTGTTTGTGAAAGGAAGTATCATGCTGGAGAAGAATCAGAGCAGATGTTTAAAGAAGTAGGAATAGAATTAAAAATTCTAAATCCAGAAGAAACTGAAAACTATTAATCTAATAACAAGGCATCATCTCTGAATGCCCAAATTGAACTACCAAATCTATTTTTAATTTTTCAATTCCAACAGGAATATCACATGCACCAAAACAACTTTCCATCCAAATCAAAAATTCAGCATTTGTTTTTTCTTCTAAATAATCTATAACAACAGTTGCATAAGGTTTTAATCCGTCGGGAAACTGCAATAAAACTAATTTAGATTTCTTATTTTTAATTTCAGAAATAATTTTGTCTAATTCCAAATCATACTTCTCCTGAATTTCTTCAATTGTTTTATTTTTCATAATTCACAAAATTATCTGGCATTTTTATAATTTTTGGGTAGTAAGAAAACCTTAAATAGAACATAATTATCATATATTTAATTGAGGATAAGGCGGGATAATCAGTTAAAGCTTGATCTTCGGATTTAGTTTTGCTGGCTTCGGACGCCTTTTTCCTTAACTGATTCTTTTCAAAAATTTTTATACTTTAACACCCAATAATTTTTCTAAATCTAATTCTCCTTTTATAGCTTCTTCATATCCTTCATCATATCTTTTATCCCACAAACCTTTTGCGTCTAATTCTAATTTCAATGAATTATAACAACTAATTCCCATTGATGCAAAATCAATGCCCCCTCGATCAACAGCTCTATTTATACCTGATATTACATCTGTTACATCTGTTACTAAACTATTATAATATCTCTGTGCAATTTCCCTTAATTCCTCAATATGCAACTTCTCAACGGCTTTTTTTATTTTTTCCATCTAATCTATCAAATCTCAACCTTTTTAAATAAATCTACACTTCAAAATATATTATGAAATCAAACAAAATAAGACAGCCAATTGTGACTGTCTGCGGACATGTAGATCATGGAAAAACTTCAATCCTAGATTGTCTTAGAGATAGCTCTGTACAAAAAAGAGAGGCAGGAGGAATAACACAAAAAATTTCATTCACATTATATCCAATGAACCAGTTAAAAACAGCCTGCCCTTTAATAGAAAAGTCTGGAATAAAACTAAATATCCCGGGGTTTTTATTCATCGACACACCAGGACATGCAGCCTTCACTAATTTAAGAAAACGAGGAGGAAGTCTAGCAGACATAGCAGTTCTTGTAATAGATATAAACGAAGGAATAAAACCACAAACAGCTGAAGTAATTCAGATTTTAAAATTAAACAAAACACCTTTTTTAATCGCATTAAATAAAATAGATAATATTTCTGGATGGAGAAAATTAGACGATACCTTGCAAAAAAGCGTTGAATCACAATCTCAAAATGTAAAACAAATTTTTGATGAAAAATATTTGACTTTAATCGGCTCATTAAATGCGCATGGATTCGACGCAGATTTATTTTATAATATAAATGATTTTACGAAAAAGATAGCTTTAATCCCCTGTTCTGCAAAAACAAAAGAAGGAATTCCAGAATTAATAATGATGCTTTGTGGATTAAGTCAAAAATATTTATCAGACAAACTTGTCTTAGGTAAAGAAGCCAGGGGGGTTATACTTGAAATAAAAAAAGAAAAATCAACCAATTATACAGAAGCAATTCTGCATAACGGGGAACTTTCAAAGAAAGATGAAATAGCAATCGCTAATTTTGAAGGAGAACCAACAATAAGTAAAATAAGAATTCTTGAAGAAATAGAACCTTTATCTTCAAAATTTAAACCCAAAGATAATGTCCAAGCTTCAACAGGATTAAGATTGCAACTTATCGCAAAAAATGAAATCCTTCCAGGCATGCCTTTTGCGACTTATAAGGGAAACAAAGAAAAAATAAAAAAAGAATTCAAAAAAGAAATTTCTGAAAATATCCAAACAGAAAAACAAGGAATTATTGCTAAAGCAGATTCACTCGGAAGCTTAGAAGCACTTTTATTAATGTTAAAACAAAATAAAATACCAGTTGTAAAAGCAAGTATAGGAAATATAAACAAAACAGATATAATTTCAGCAAAAGCAAATTTAGAAATAAATGAGGTAGATGCTGTAATTGCTGGGTTCAATGTTTCTATCGACGAAGAAGCTGAGCAGATAAAAGGAAATATAAAAATATTGACTGATGAAGTTATTTACAAATTAATTGAAGACTTAGTTGAATTCAGAACAGAAAAAAGAAAAGAAATAGAAAAGAAAAGAATGATGGGATTAACAACACTTTGCAAATTAAAAATTCTTCCGCAATATGTTTTTAGAAATACAAAACCAGCTATTTTTGGAGTTAATGTAGAAGCAGGAAAATTAATTTCAGGATTAAATTTGATAGATAAAAAAGGAGAAAAAGTTGGAAGAGTAAAAAACATCCAGTCTGAAAATAAATCAGTTCAAGAAGCAACAGAGGAAATGGAAATAGCAATATCGATTCCAGGAACTAATTTTGAAAGGAAAATAAAAGATAAAGAATTTCTATATTCTGAAATAACCGCATCACAATTCAAGAATTTTAAGAAAAATAAAGATTTATTGAGCCAAAATGAAATTAAAGTTCTTCAGGAAATTGCTGAGATAAAAGGGTTTTAAAAGATAAATTTATAAATAATAGATAAAGTTGAGAATAATGGTACTAATAATAAATGAAGCATTACTAAGAGATATTGGAATTACTTGGGGGATAGCTTCTAAATTAGGGATATCAATTGAGAAGAGAATATTGTCTATTCCTTACGATTTGGTATCTGGGAACATAGTCAATGCTGAAATAATGAATATAGAAAATATTAAAGACGAAAAAGAATTTGTTGGTCTTAAAGGAGAAAAAATAAAATTAGTTTTAATAAAAGGAACAGTTTCTAAAGATTATCTGCTTATTCATAAAGATGATTGGCCAAAATTAAGAGATTATGGAGTTTTAGCAGATGAGGTAATAATAAGTTTTAAAATTGATGAGGTTTTAAAAGGTAGTGAATCAATGAAAATATACTCAAAGGGGAATGTTGAAGTTAATGGATAAAAAAGAATATTCTGAAATAGAAGAAAAAGAAAAATTGTTTGATCATTATTATCATAATTTTGAAAAAAATTTTAGATTGAATAATTTATCAAAATCAACAGAATTTTTATGGGGAGCTATTCACTCTCTTTTATTTGCTATTGCTCTAACTTATGAAAAAAAGTTAACAGAACATAGAAAAGTAATAGAATTTGCAAGAGAATTATCTACTATTGAAGGAGATGAAAATATATTTATAGGAATTAAAACTGGAGAAGTTTTACATGCTAATTTTTATCATAATTTTTTAGATAAAGAAAACGTGGAAATAAAAAGAAAAGATGTGGATAATACAATAAAGAAATTAGGAGAAATATTGGAAAAAAGAAAAAGTATATTGGCAAAAGAGAAAATTGAATGAATACTAATTTCTCTTCTTTTCTAACCAAGCACAAATTACAAATCCAATAGCTAGAAAAAATAAAATAAATGCTGGAACAATATAAGATTGCGTTTTGATATAACAAGCAGTTAAAGTATTTGAACTAACTGAACAATTTGTACTCCACATCCAACCCATAGTAGAGAAATACAAAAATCCTAAGAAAAAGATAATTCCAAATGTAGTCCATTGTAATGGTTTCATAAAAACATAAAGAAATCTCTATTTTAAAAATCTTCCCTAACTCGTCCTCACCATTTGTGGATTTAAAAAACAATAAAAACCCTTATAAACTAATCCTCCAATTTATTATCATGCCATTCAAAATAAACATCTCAGAAAAAACAGGGAAAACATTTCATTTAGAAATAGAAGGAGAAGAACTTGTTGGAAAAGAACTTCATAATAAAATACAAGGAAAAGATATTTCCCCAGATTTAGTTGGTTATGAATTTGAAATCACAGGAGCAAGTGATAAAGCAGGATTTACTTCAATGAAAAATGTTGAAGGTGTTGGGTTAAAAAAAGTTCTCTTAACATATGGTAAAGGTATGAAAAAAAAGCCAAGATTAGAAGGTAAAAAAAAGCGTTCGCAAAACAGACCAAAAGGATTAAGATTAAGAAAAACTGTGAGAGGCAAGATTATTTCTCCAGCAATTACTCAAATTAATCTCAAGATTTTGAAACAAGGAAACAAAAAACTTGCAGAAGTTTTTCCTGAACAATGTAAAGGAAAAGAGGTAGAGGTAAAAGAAGAAGTTAAAGAGGAAACCAAAGAAACACCAAAAGAAGAAACAAAGGAAATTGAAAAGAAAGAAGAGAAAAAAAGTACAGAAAAATAATTAAACCCTTTTTCAATATCTTTTTTATATAGGTGCAAGGAGGTAAAAATGAAAGGAACAAAAACAAAACTAATAATCTCTATTTTAGTGATAACAGTTTTAATGACTTCTATAATTGCAGCTTCAATGCTTATTCCAAGATCAGACAAAGCAAACCCAAACAAAAAAGCATCAATAACACCGCCTGGTTTAGAAAAGGTCGTATTTATACATTATAAAAAAGGATATGGAAGAGTTTGTGACAATGATGGAGTTTGTGACCCTAAAGAAAACCCAAGTTGTGCAGATTGTAAGAAAAATGGAGAAGATCCAGAAGAACCAGACACAAGTTCATGCTATGCATTTTTAGGAGCAAAGTGGAGAGACTTATCTGTGGATTATGTAATAAATCCAACTAATCCAAATGGCTTGTCAAAAGAATTTGTAACTAATGCAATATCAACATCTGCAGAAACATGGGATGATGCAACATTAGCAGAATTGTTTAACAATGCTTATACAATTGACAGTACTGCAAAATATGGTATTCAAAACTTTGAAAATGCTATTGCTTTTGGAAATTATAAAGAAGATGGAGTAATTGCAGTAACAGTAATCTGGGGATATTTCAGCGGAAGACCAAGCAAAAGAAGAATTGTTGAATTTGATATACTCTTCGACACAGACTTTACATGGGGAGATGCAATAGTTAATCCAGAAGTAATGGACTTACAGAATATAGCAACTCATGAAATAGGGCATGGTGCTGGCTTAGGAGATTTATACGATACAGTCTGTGCAGATGAAACAATGTATGGATATTCTAATTATGAAGAAACTTCTAAAAGAGATTTGAATACTGGTGACATTGCTGGAATACAAAAACTATATTAATTTAATTTTTTATTTTTTCTTCTTATTCTTTTTCTTTTCTTTTTTATTTTTATAATCAAAACTCTTAAAAACAAACCATTTCTCAAATTTATATGAAAGAATTACCAGAATTAAATGTCGGTGTTGTAGGACACATTGATCATGGAAAAACAACCTTACTTCATGGACTTACTGGCAAGTTTACAGATACTCATTCTGAAGAATTGAAAAGAGGGATAACAATCAAATTAGGTTATGCAGATATGACAATTTCTCAGGATAAAAATGGATTTAATAATCAAAAAAAAGGAAAACCTGTTAGATATATAAGTTTCATAGATGCACCAGGACACGAAATGCTCATGGCAACAATGCTTTCTGGAGCTGCAATTATCGACGCTGCTATCTTGGTTATTGCTGCAAACGAAGGAATAAAACCTCAAACAAAAGAACACTTCATGGCTCTACAAGCAAAAAAAATCAAGAACATAATCATAGTTCAAAATAAAATAGATTTAGTAAACAAAGAACAGGCTGTAAAAAATTACAAAGAAATTAAAGAATTTGTTAAAGGAACTTTAGCTGAAAACTCTCCAATAATCCCTGTGTCAGCACAACAGGAAATTAACATAGATAAAATTTTAGAAGAACTTTGCAAACTAGAAATGCCAGAAAAACAAGTAGATACAGAACCAGTTTTCTTAATAGCAAGAAGTTTTGATATAAATAAACCAGGAACAACAATAGAAAAATTACATGGGGGAGTGTTGGGAGGAATTTTAAAAAAAGGAAAACTCCAAGTTAATGATGAAATTGAAATAAAACCTGGTTTAAGTTCTACAAAAGCTAACCAACAAATTTACCGAACTCTCACAACAAAAATTCTCTCTTTATACAAAGGAAATAAATCAGTAACAAACGTCCTTCCAGGAGCAAGCATTTCTATTGAAACAGAACTCGACCCATTCTTAACAAAAACAGATTCTTTAACAGGATGTCTTGTTAGTTTAAAAGGAAAATTGCCAGAGATTACCCATAATGTTAAAATCAAAACAAAACTGTTCGAAGAAGTTTTAGGAACTAAGGACCACCAAGAAGTTGAATCTCTAAAAACAAAAGAAATGCTAATGTTGAGTGTCAATACTACAATCACAGTAGGAACTGTAGAAAAGGTAAGACACCTACGGTTTCTTGACCGTCAACTTCCCTCTGAAGAAGATGAAATTGAATTAAATCTAAATATCCCAATAGTAGCATTAAAAGGTGACAATGTCGGAATTGCAAGAAACATAAACAGCCATTGGAGACTTATTGGTTGGGGTGAGATAGTTGAATAAAAATAACTCAATAATTTTTTACTTTTTTTATCATTTTCTTATATCTTTTAATCAGCAAAATCATTCCTACAAATATAGAAGACAAGGCAAGAAAGATTAAACTGGTGAGTATTATTTGATCTCTTTCTACTTCAAATTTTTCCTTTACTCTAAAATAAGAACTTGCCACAGCAACACCATCTGGATAAATTAATTCAACTCCAAGGATATAATCCCCACTAGAGAGATGTTCTGTATAGACCTCTCTGCTAAATGTTTTTTGGTCAGATACTGCAATTGTTTCAGATTCTGTTAAATAAATATTTCCATCAAAATCTTTTATTACATAATTGAGAGTCACATCTTTGTATTTTTGTATTCCCATTTCCAATAACTCTACTTGGACTTTTAAGTTCTCTCCTGGATTTATTGTTTTCATGGCTATTGGAATTGATACTGTAATATCAAATAAACTTTTTTCAGATTCAACATTGATTATTACAAGTGCTTCTTTTCTTATATAACTGGAAATTACAATGATTTTTCCTGCATAAATTCCAGATTTATTTGGAGCATTAATCTTAAACTCAAGACGCTTCATATTTTTTGAGCTTATGTTTACGCTTATTTCTTCAAAAGAAATAATCTCTTCAAGGGTTTCTACTTGAACATTAAAACTTTTTTCTGAATTTTCATTATTAGTAATTTTTATTTCATCAAAAGAAATTCCATTTGGTGCCATTGTTTTTTCATATAACTCAGGGTTAATGGTGAATTTGATTACTTCACCTCCACCACCATTCCCCCCATTTCCAGAAGGTGTTGTTGTAGTAACAGGAGTTTCCTCAGCAGAATAAACACTAAAGCCTGTAACGCTGAAGTTTAAAGTCCCATCAGAATAACTATTTTTAGTGCAAATTGTAGAAGAGCAAACACTTCCATCTTTCAAAATCCTTGGATTACTAAATGTTAAATTATACAAGTATAAGGTTGCTGTTTTACTATCTAAGTCAGATAATGTAATTGAATCTAATTCAATCCTATTAAAACTTATATTAACATAAGTATCTAAATCAGCTCCTGCAGAAAAATTAACATCCTCATCAAAACTAATTTTTCCATCACTTGGTTGGTCTATAATTAAATTAGTTATATTACTTACATCCACATCAGAAAAATCAGTAGTATCTCCTGAAAATTCAGTGGATAAGACCACACTCAAGCTTCTCTCTTCACTTGAACCAACATTGTTAACTTCATCAGTGCAATTTATACTCCAAGTATAACTTCCAGAAGCCAAGTTATTTGATGTGAGGTTCATAGTTGTATCTGGTATTATAGTTGAATTTGTCTGATTTATTTCACCATCAATAATCAAACTGCAATTAGTTATCTCACTATCATCACTAACATTATAACTAAACGTTACATTCCCATCATTATCTCCTGCATTATTTGTTGGGGATGTGAGGTTAATAACAGGGGCAAAAGTATCAGGAGTATAATCAATTGTAACATTATATAATTTGGAAGTAGAACTTGTATTTGTAGTTTCAAAAACAAAGTTATATTGAAAATATTGATTATTTGCAATTGATAAGTCTTGTGGAGATGTATCTGTAACATCTACAAAACTTTCTTCGTCACATGCACTATCATCACAACTCTTTACTTTTAAATCCAAATTTGTGTTTGGAGGTAGAGATGATTCCCAGGAAATATTATTCCATTTAGAAATAAGAGTTGCATCAAAAATCTCTGATGTGTAATTTCCTGTAGGGACATATTTTGTACTAGACTTTTTACAAATTAATAAAGGAACATGACTTAATATATTGTTTCCACTATTATGATTATCAGCAGGCCAAGGATGAGTATGAGGATAATCTTTGGTAATCCACCATCCAATAGTTGCAGCAACTGCAAGTCCATAATATCCTGGACCACTAATCATTCCGCTATGACTATGTGTATGACTATTAGCACCACCTGTTGTACCACTTGTAGAATTTAATAATATAAATTTATTCTGAAGATTAGGAGTTCCTCCAGTGCCATCACATAAACTCCAACCAGTTGGACAACTAGAACCCTTAAAGAAAGCTACAACTCCTACAGGAATCTCTGTAGTTCCCTCATTATTTATAATAGGGATTAGACTATACCATTCTGGATAATTGTTTCCTTCTGTATGAGTATGATCCATAGCGTGATTATGTTGAAGATAACTCTGCATATCCCCACCAGTTTGGTCATTCTGAAAATCAGGAGTAGATACACTATTAGTTGATGAACCACTATAACTATGTGAATGACTTGCTGCTCCTCCAGTTCCCCCAGCAGAACTCGCACATTTTATAAATTTATCATAAACATCGGCCCAAGCTGTCCAACCTACAGGAGCTACATCACCATCATAAAATAACAATGTATTAGCAGGAAGTTCACTGCCTCCAACAGCAGGAATCATTTCATAAAATAGAGGTTGATTGTCATCTCCTGAATGACCATGAGTACTCTTATGGGTTCTATGAACTCTTAATATAAATTGTTGATTTCCAGGTGTTCCACCATAATTAATAGCTGCATTATACTCAACTTCAAATTCACTTGGCGTATGTTCATGAGTATTACTCCCTGATACTGTTCCCTGATTATTCGAACCCCGAAGATACTGCCCTATTAAATTAAGAGAATCATCAACACCATTCAGCACATTCCAATCTCCACCAGGAGTAGAATTGAAAAAAGCTATCATATTTGGCTCTGTATGATTTGTTGTTAAAATTACTGCATCTATTGATGTGTTATAGGCTGTTTGACTATATGTTCCATTGTTAAAGCTTGATGAAGAATTATATGTCCATGTCGCAAATCCAATCATTCCTATCTTTCCACCAAAGAAAAAATATAACGCCACAATAGAAAAGACTAGTAATATAACAATCAAAATATTCTTACCTTTTAAAAAATTAAAAGTTTTCTCCCTCTTTTTCACCATTTTTCATAAAGGAAAAAGAGATATATAAACATTATCTGTGACCTCAAATTTTTTAAAAATCATGCGCGAGCCGGGGATTGAACCCGGGTCACCTCGTTGGCAACGAGATATACTAACCACTATACTACTCACGCATGTTTAATTAAATGAGAAATAGTTTTTAAGATTAATTGAGATAATATGCGAGCGAAGCGAGCAGTAATGTGAGTTTTTATAATAACCTAGTCAAATCTGAGGTTGTTTCTTTCTTAGATAATTCTTCATATCTTGAATTTGGGTCTACCTTATCCCATTCATAAGTTGGGAGTGGAGGTGCTTTGCTTCTGTTAGAAAGCATTAAAGTATATTTACAAAAGGGTTGATAGCCAATAACTTTTGAAAAACCCTCCATTAAAGTTCTCATATTTTCATCTTCCTTTCCTTCAATACTAACAACTAAATGTTGATTAAAAATGTGGCTTATAATTACAGGTCTTCCTTTGTATTTAAAAAATCCAAAATCTTGTTCAAAATCCTCTTGGTTAAGTCCTGCTTGTTCAATTAAATCCCTTCCTGCTAGTGTAACATGCCACAAACCATTTCCTTGTATTGTTTCTACCATTTAGTTCTTATTAATTTTTAGTTTTTAAGAATTTATATACTCAAAAACATGGTCCCGACAAGAATCGAACTTGCTATCTTCTCGGTGTAAACGAGATGTCATGCCAATAGACCACGGGACCTTAGAATGAATAAGAAATTTATTGTTTTAAAGTTTATGTATTAGTAACCTTTATATATTAAATAAATCCTATTTTCACTATGGATAATGACAACAGTAACCAAGAAATTCCAGAAATGAATATTGATAAAAAATATTCTGACAAGAAACCAATAGTCCCTGAAAGTTCTGAGAAATCACAAAAAGATATGGAGAAAACTAAAAAAGAGCTTGAAAAATTAAAGTCTTTTATCATGAAGAAATATTCTTATACTCAAGCAATAAGTATTTTGCCTCCAGTGGCTATTAAGAAATTTATTGATGAGGAGGAGATTCCGAAAGAAACTGAAAAACATATTCACATTTACATGATTATTCCTGAAGAAAAGCTTAAGGAAGTTCCGAAAATAAAACAAGAGGTAATTAAACAAATAGGAAAGCAGAAAATTTGGGTTCAGATTAAAACTCCTGTGGATGTTTGGGAAAATTGTTTAGATAGTAAATTTGAGTTGACTAGTGCGATTGCTATGTCTTTTACACTTTATGATAAGGGGATTTTAGGGGCATTAAGAGTTGCTGAGATTCATAAATCATTGGTTTTGCAAAAGTTTGAGAAATATGTTGTGAGTTATGTTATTGGCGGGAGTTTGGTTAGAGGGGAGGCAATTAAAACTTCTGATGTTGATGTTTTTGTGATTATTAATGATACTGATGTTAAAAGAATGCCAAGGCTTGAATTAAAAGAAAGATTGAGAGGAATAATTTATCAATATGTTGCTGAAGCTTCTGCTCTTGCTGGAGTGAAGAATAAACTTTCTCCGCAAATTTATCTTTTGACTGATTTTTGGGAATCTGTTAAAGATGCTCATCCGGTGATTTTTACTTTTATTAGAGATGGTATCCCGATTTATGACAGAGGAACATTTATGCCATGGAAAGCTTTATTGAAAATGGGTAAGTTAAAACCTTCTCCTGAAGCTATTGATATGTTTATGTCTTTGGGTGATAAAACTGTTAAAAGAGCAAAGATGGCTTTGCTTGATATAGTAATCCAGGATCTTTTTTGGGGGATTTCAACTCCTAGTCAGGCTCTTTTAATGTTGAATGGTTTACCTCCTCCTGCTCCAAAACATCTTGTTGCAGAAATGAAAAAAGTTTTTGTTGACAAAGAAAAAATGTTAGAGAAAAAATATATTACTATTCTTGAAAAGATTGTTGGAATTTATAAGGATTATGAACATGAAAAGATAAAAGATATTAAGGGTGTAGAAATTGATAAGTTACTTAAGGATACTGAAGATTATTTGAAAAGACTTAAAGAATTAAGAGAGCAAATTGAGAAGAGAACGTCAGAAAAAACAATAGAACAAATATACAAGGATACATTTGGTCTTTTGAAAACCATGTTTGGGAATAAATCTCAAGCGATAATTATTTCTGAGTTTGAAAAAAATTTTGTTAAGAAAGGAAAGTTTTCTCCACAACATTTGAGAATTTTAAAAGATATTGTTAGTGCAAGAGCAGAATTTAAAAAAGGCAAATCAAATCCGCATAAAGTTGATGAAGCGAGAAAGAATGCTTCAATTTTAATTAATGATTTAATAGAATATAATCAGAGATGTGATTTGGTTAAT
>JAUXAD010000032.1 GCA_030620045.1 archaeon | reverse complement strand
TACATTGAATGTTATTAAAACATCTTTTGGTTCTCCTGCATTCAAAATAATTGTGCTTGGTTCTACATTAATTAATGTTGCCCAGTCATCATATCCTGTTACATCTAATTCATAAGTGGCTAATTTACTTCCAGTGTTTGTGATAGTTGCTTTAATTACTAATTCCTCTCCTGCTTTTCCACCTGATTCTAAATTTGGAACAACCATTACTTGTGGCTCAACTACACAACTTCCTTCTACTTTAAATGAAACAATGAATACTGATTCCTTATCATCATAATCATTTTCATAGATTTCACCATCCTCATCATAAACTGTGAATTCAAGAGCATACCATTTTTCCTCTGCATCTTCTGGAACTTGGAAGTCAAAGACTAATTTTTCATCTTCAAACATATCTATGTCTCCGATTTCTATTTCTTCATTTATTCCCAATTCTTTATTGTAAACTACTAAATAAACCTCTTCTTGTTCACTATCACCAATATTCCAAACATCTGCTGTTATCTGGACATCAGTTCCACATGAAACTAATTCTGGAAATTGAAAGTCATTTAATATGATGAAATCACTTTCTATTATAATATCAATATTCTTTGAATCACTTGCACATGTGTCTTCATCATTATTAGGTGAATCAGAATCATCAATTACTCCTGTTGCTCTAACATATAATATAAAATCTCCTCCATTTAAATCCTCTAAATCCTCATCCATATCATCATCTACTCTGAAAGTTATTGTTAATTTTTCCTTATCGTCATCTTTAAGATTAAACTCATCTTCTTCATCAACTTCAATTGTCCATTCTTTTGTATCTGTATTATATACTCCCCATTCAACAACAATATCATCAACATCATAATCTCCTTTATTTTCTATTTCAACTTCTACTTCAATCTCATCAAAAGGAAACCATTCTTCATCATCTCCAAATTCACCTTTATTTGTTATATCAATATCCTTAATTTTTAATTCTCCAGGATTTTCGCTAACTCCATCATCATATTCACAGAAGTTTAGTTCTTCTGGTTCTGGTTCTGTTACTTCAGCTACTGTTCCTAAGATAGCTAAATCTTTAATAAAGAATTGATTACTCTCTGCATCAAAATTATAACCAAACCATCTAAGAGTAAGAGTTTCTCCTGAACTTACTTGAACACTAAGACCAGAATTTGAAGAAGTTTTAAAAGTAGGCTCTTTAGGAACATCATCTTTTGTAGTTAAAGTTTCTGAAGAGATAAAACCTGATTGTTTAGAATATTGAAGTTCAAAACTTGCTGGACCTGTAATAGAAGCACTGTAATCAAAATTAATATCTGTAATAGTTAAAGTATAATCTGTCTTGGGAGAAATTGTTACCTCAAAATATTTTGAAGTATCTAAAGGAGATGCTCCAGTTGGCCAATCACTTGCCCCAGCACCATCATCAACATCAAAATCTGTAAAAGTAACCTCATTTGAAGAGAATTCTCCTGCATTAAGATTTGCATCAACATTTGTGGCAGTTTCGTTTTCTGTCAATGACCATTCAGCCAATGTCACAGCACTAACCACACCCATAACCATTACTAAGAATAAAACACTCAAACTTAACAAACTAAATAATTTCGTCTTCATTTTGTAATCATTCGGGAGTTAATATGGTTTATAAGTTTTTTTATGCTGGAAAATATACTTTAAATTAGGATAATAAAATTCATCTTAAGTCATATTTAAGAAATCTATTCTCTTCCTTCTCTTAATCTTGTTAATTCTCTTTCATCTTCTGCAAGCTTATTTCTAGCTTCTTTTATTTTATCTTCATTCCTAATTTTCCTTATGTCTTCCTGGGCTTCTTTTATTTTCCTCTCGGCATCTTCTATAATTTGTTCCTTATCCTGAAACTTCTCTTTTTTTTCATCCTGCAGTTCACTTAATTTTTTAACTTTAATTTCATTTGGTATTTTTAACTTCTTTTTTGACTTAAAAAAAACAAATGCTCCTACTACAAATAAAATAATTGCCCCACTTATATAATAAGTTGTTTTGTTAGAAAAAACCCCTTCTTCTCCAAAAATAGCAGAACCAGTTATTTTGGCTCTTGTTTCTGTTTCATTTTCTTCTAAAGTTTCATTAGTTGTTTGATTTTCTAAGTTCTCAGAAGATTCATTGCCAGGGGCCTTAATAAATTCAAAATTTGATGGAGCCAATTCTATATATATTAATTCTCCTGCAATAAAATTATCTGAATATTTTTTAGAAATAACTGTTCTATTATTCTTTTTTATAAATAAAATCAGATTAAAATTTGGTTCTTCAGATGAAAAAATAAATGAGACATCTCCATATTCGTCAGAAGTGCCTATGAAACGCTCAAATAATTCGAAAGCAGAACTATCTGGATTAGAAACCGCTACCTGTACTTCATGATCTGGTAATGTTTTTACTGTGATTTCTGTATCAATTGCGCTGATTACTTGCACTAAAAATACCAATACTAATAAACTGAAAATTAATTTTTTCACCATCTTCTAGAATAATTAATTATAATTAATTTATAAACTTTTTTATATTTAGATTCTATCCAAAACATTTATATAATTTAAGGACCACCTTATAACAATAAATGAGGATAATATGGTAATCAAATCAAAGGAAAATTCTATTGGGGCTTGGGCGTTTTTAATTGGAGTTGTTCTTGCAGTTGTTATTGGTATTGCTACAAAATTAATTCCTATTCCAGCATTAATTACATATAGTCCTCAAATTTATGCAATATTGGTTATTCTTGGATTAGTTGTAGGCTTTTCTATTAATGTTTCAGGAAAAAACTCTCAAACATTCTTAATAACCGGGGCTGTTTTAGTTGTCGTTAGTAAATTTGGGATGGAGAGTGTTACTGGTTCTTTAATAGGGATAGGTATAGGAGACATAGTTTCATCAACGTTTGCTGCATTGTTAGTATTATTTGTACCTGCAACAATTGTAGTAGCTATAAAAACAGTTTTTGGAATGGCTAAAATTTAATTTTATCAATATTTATTATAGAAGAATCCATATCTAATCTTGGACAAGCAGTATTTACCCAACAATCTAATCCAAAGTTTTCAAATTCACTTATACTAACATTATTACTAATAAATAGGTAAGATTTTTTATTTTTAAGTTTCTTCTTAAATTCTAAAGCTTTTTTCAAATTTTGCTGACCGGGTTTTGTTGAAATCAAAATTCCTATTTTATCTGCATTAAGAAATTTCAAATAAGATGCTTTTTGTTTTTTCTTAAAAGATTCTACATCTTCTTTTGAGATTTTTCTTAATTTGTTGTGTTCTAATATATAAATTGGAAGTTTTGCTTCAAGGGCTAAAGGAATTGCATGGAATTTTCCCGAACTTATTAATAAAATTGCTTTGGTATTTTTAGAGAAGCTTGGTTTACTGCACCCTAAAACCTGAACTAATTTTGTTATTTTATGAGTTTTAGAGAGAATATTTTTTATTTCAAAGGCAATGTCTTTATATTGTATAGAATAGGCAATAGCTATATTTTTAGGAAGTTTTTTAGAAATTTCTAATATTTTTGGCTTATTTGCTTTTGATTTTATTTTTGCTGGGATGAATAAAGTTTTCATGATTTTAGATATAAGAAAGAGATTTTAAAGTTTATTACTCAAACTTGCTTTTAGGTTCTTCTTTCGGCTGTGCAGTTTCTTTGTGGATTTTAGCAAAAGAAGGGGTTACAATAACCATATTTTCCCCAAATCCGGCAATACTTCCTTCAAGAGCATCTGTTGTTTTTTTAATTTTTGAAATTGCTCTCTTTAACTCAATAGAATCCTTTTGCCTTAAAATTTTCATGTCAATTATAGCAATAGTATAACCTTCTCTTAAAGAATTAAGAATCTCGTTAACATCTTCATATTGTTTTAGGACGAAAAGCTTTACAAGAACTTTATTTTCTTCTTCCTCTTTTTCTAAATCAATTTCCAAGTATTCATTATCAATAGGCTCGCCAATTGAACTTGAAAAAGCTTTTTTTATTTTATCAAAAACCATAGTAAATTTACATACAAGATATTTATAAATATTTCGTAATTTTTTGCATATTTATCTGTTTACAGTCTTTATCACTTCTTCTCTAAGCTTGTCTGATTGTTCTGTTAAAGAATTTTCTTGCTTTTCAATTGCCTTTGTTCTTAAATTGAGAATTTTTTCTTTGTTTGAAAGTTCTTGTTTTATTTTTGATTTGTCTGTTTTAATCATTAATTGCCCAATAATCTTGAAAACTTCTTCGCCTGAATTTTCTATTTCTTTTAATGCAGATTGAGTTTCAGATAATTCCATCTGGAAGGCTTGTTTTTGGAGAAGTAAATTTTGAAGATTTTGCTCTAAAATTTGCATTTCTTGTATTTTTTTATCTTTGTTTTCCATTAATCTGATTTTACTTTTCTTGTTTTATTTCTTGGTTTATAAAAAATCTTGCTTCCACAAGAAGGACAAACAAATCTTTTTTCAAGTGTGCTACTAACAATTTTCTTTCCGCATTTAAAACATTTATAGGCTGCCATTTGAAAACAACCTAAGCGGTTTTTTTCGATTTTCCCTTCCTTTGCGGTGAGGCGATTTCTAATTGCCTCCTGTGAAATCGCACAGGATAAATCTTTTTTAATTTATTTATTTTGTTATCCATTTTTATTTTAAATTCATAATATATTCTTTTAATTTTGGATGGAAAGAGGTTGTAAAATACTTTTCAAGCTCTTCTGGATTTACCCATTTAATCTCTACAAATTTCTCCCCTGCTTGTTCTTTTCCCGAAACAACTTCGCATAAGTAATAAATAGTTAAAAATTCTCTTTTTTCCGGGTATGTCTTAGCAAATACTGCTCCTAAACTTTCAACTTCTAGTCCTGTTTTTCTTTTTATTTCTCTTTTAAGACCTTCCTCTAATTCTTCATTATATTTTGGTCTTCCCCCTGGAAAACACCAAGTTAATTCCTTGATGTAAGGATCATTTTCTCTTTTTCCAATTAAGATTTTTTTAGTTTTGGGATTATAAACTATTCCTAAACAATTCACTAAAAAAACTCCTCTTTCAGCTTCCCTCCAATTCTTTTCTTTCATTTTAATTTAAATAATAAGTATTTGATGCAAATTTTTTATTGCATTTTGAACATTTCCAAATTCCCTTTGAAAGTCTTTTTACTCCTAGTTTTTCACAAAAAGGGCATTTTTGTTTTACTTTCTGTTTTGTTTCTACTTTAACTAACTTTACCCTTACTGATTTTCCGTATTTTGCTCCAAATCTTCCTGAAGATTTTGATTTTTTTGATTTTGTAGTCATTTTATGCTTCTCTATCTTTTAGGTGAGATAGTAAATTAACTATTCTTTCCCCTTCCCCTTGGCGATTTATTGTCATACTAACTTGGGTATCAGATTCTAATTCAAGATAACCTAAAGGCCGATTTAAAACAGTATATATTCTATTATCTTTATCTATGAAAGGTCTTCCCACAATTCCACCATTTAGTATATAATTCAGCATTGATTTTCTGTCTTTTTTATCTTTCATTTTATCATAAGTGGGGATACGCGGATTTGAACCGCGGTCGCGAACTCCCAAAGCTCGAAGGCTACCAAACTACCCCATATCCCCGTAGTAAAAAAGGGCTGAAGAGATTTATAAAGCTATTTCTTTTCTTCTGTTTTCTCTTCAATTTCTTCTGGCTTAGCCTCTTCTTCTGCCTTTTCCTCTTCTTCAGGTTTCTCTCCTGCTTCTTTAGCCTCGGCTTCTTTTTCTGCTGCTTCTTTCTCTGCTTCTTCCTGCTTAATCTTTTTCTCTTCTGCTTCACTAAGCTTTAAGAAATATTTTTCCAGCTTAGCTTTTTTTTCTGGAGAAGTTTCTGTTTTTTCTTCTTGAATTTCTTGATCATATTTCCCATCATCTATTTGTTTTTCAACTTCAGAAGCTGGCTTATTTTCAATTAAAATTCCCAAACTTACACAACTTCCAATCACAGTTTTAACAGCAGCCTTTAAATCTTTACAAAGCAAATTTGGAAGTTTTGACTTTGCTATAGAAATAATTTGTTCTATAGAAGCATTTGCTGCCTGCATTTTCTTTTGTATTCCTGAACCTTTTTCAATTCCTAATTCTTTTTTTAATAATTCTGAAACTGGAGGAGAAAATACATTAACTCCAAATTCTTTTGTTGAAGTATTAACATCTAACTCAACAGGAACTTTTAATCCATTGAAATCTTTTGTTGCATCATTTACTTTTTGAATAACTTGACTAATATTAATTCCTATTGGCCCAAGCTTTTGGCTTAAAGCTGGTCCTGGCTTCATACTTCCTCCTTCAACTAAAAGTTTAATCTGCATTTGAAAACAACCTCCAGGTTTTTTTCGATTTTCCACTTGGCACGGATGGGCGATTTCTTGGCTCGGTCATTGAAAAGTCGTCATTGATTTTTTTTAATTTGTCGCTGTCCAATAACCTCGTTGCCTCCGCTGAAATCGCATAGAATAATTTTGATTGTTTATTCATTTTCTTCTTCTCTCCTTATAACTTTAACATTATCTATTTTAACTGTAACCGGCAATGGAACAACTGCGCCAAGCAAACTCACTACTACTTCTTCCTTTTGTTTGTTTATCCTTAAAACTTTTGCTTTTTCTTTTTTAAATGGTTCTGCAATCATTTCAACAATATCGTCTTCTTTTATTGAAATAGTAGTTGCTGATGGTTCAATCATATTTTTTATTTCTTTATAGGTTATTGTTTTTCCAATAATTCCTTTTACATAAGGTAAATTAAACACAGATTCTTCTGCTGATTCTCTGTCTTCTGCCTCCAAAAGAATATACCCTCTTAAACCATGTGGTCTTGATACTGAAAAAGAATTAATATTTCTTTTCTCAATTCTATCAGCAATCATGTCCACTGCTTTTCCTTCTTTGTTTGTTGTAACTTTTATTATAAATATCATTTGAAAATATCTTAATTATTTTGTTCCAACTATCCTTTAATTATGAAATTATTAAAGAATAATAATATTAGTTGAGAATTGGAGTTTATAAATTTTACTTTCAGACATTCTGCTAATCAAAAAACTTAAATAGTCGCTTTACAATGTTATAATAATTATTAGCAGATAATGATTTGGTTAATATTGCTTTACAATAAGATGGAAGCCAATAGAGATAAAATTACAAAAGAGTTGAAAAAGAATTCAAATGGGTTTACTGTTTCTGAATTATCTAAAAAACTAAATGTTTCAAGACAAACTGTTACTAATTGCTTTGCGTTTTTAGAAGGAGCTAGAAAAGTTAATATAAGGCAAGTAGGAATGGCTAAGATTTATTTTTGGGCAAAAGGAGGAAAAAATGAATAACCAAAGGTCACGAGAACCTCTTCGAGGTAAAAAATTAATATTTTCAATTTTAGGGGGTATGATAATCTTAACATTGTGTGTAATCATTGTTTCTGCGATCAGATTGCCGACAGTGGGAGGGGATTCTGATGGTTGGGGAACTATATTAAATACTTTTTTGAATGTATCTCATAATGAAAGTGGAGAATTGAGAAATGACACTGTTTCTACTGCACAAATAATAGATGGAACAATTACAGATGCAGATATTTCTGATACAACTAATTTAACAATTGATAGTGCTGATTTTGGCGGGGGTTGGTTGAGTGATGGTGTGAGTATAATTGGTGGAAGTATTTATGCGCAAGTTGGTTATTTTTATAATATAACTTCGTTGAATGTGACAAGACTGAATTTGACTATTTTGGACAATCTTGATGTGGTAAACAATGTAACTTCTGGTTATTTTATTGGTGATGGCTCTTTACTTACAGGAATTGTTTCTGGACTTTGGACAAATTCTTCAAATGATGCAACATATACAGCTGGTAATGTTGGGATTGGAACAACTTCTCCAAATGAAAAATTAACAGTCAATGGCAGTATAAGTTTATTTGCAGGAAATTATACACCAGATGTAACATCTGGTTATGTAAAAATATTTGCAAGGAATGGGACAGATGGCAATGACCAGTTCACTAAATTATTATTACATATGGATGGTGATGATGGTTCTCAAACATTTGTAGATAGTAGTAATTCAAGTCATGAGATAACAGCTTTTGACAATGCTCAAATGAGTATTACACAAAAAAAGTTTGGAGTAACATCTGCTTACTTTGATGGCACAGGAGATTATTTGAGTATCGATGATCATGCTGATTGGGATTTTGGCACTGGTGATTGGACTGTTGATTTTTGGTATTATGGAGAAAATACAGCTACTTCTGCTTATTTATTTTCAGCTAAAGATGGGAATCTTAGAATAGCTAAAGGAGGTGCGGGGGATGGTGCATTAAATGTGTATTACTCTCAATTGCCAGTAGATCAATGGTATATCACTGGGACTATTACAATGGGTGCATGGCATCATATAGCTGTAATTCGTGAAAGCGGAACAATGTATCATTATATTGATGGAGTTAAGCAAGCTTCTCCTGAAGCATGTGCTGGTAGTCAAGATCATACTGGCTGGGACATAGGACGTAGAGACCTTGGTGATAATTATATGAAGGGATATCTTGATGAAGTTAGAATCTCAAAAGGTTTCGCAAGATGGACTAGTAACTTCACAGTTCCTGATAGAGCTTATGATAAGGGTGGTTTGTATTACAAGGATGATGAAGGGAACATCGTAGAATTAGCTGGAGGTAAAAGTTTTGCCTGGAGCTCTTACTGGGTGAAAAATGATGAAGGAATTTATTATGTTGGTGATGTTAATATTACTGGGGATTTGAATGTTACAGGAAATGTAACTGCGAGTCATTTTATTGGAGATGGTTCAGAACTTACAGGGATTACAGGAGGAATTTGGTCAAACTCTTCTGGTACAGCAACTTATAATGGGAATATTAGTGTTACTGGTAATGTAACTCTCACACAAAAAATAACATTTGCATTAGGAGAAATAATTGACAACATAGTTGATGGCTGGATAACAATTACAGGGAATTTGAATGTTACAGAAAGTATGTATGTTGGTGGAAGTTTGAATGT
>JAUXAD010000034.1 GCA_030620045.1 archaeon | reverse complement strand
AAGGAGATTCTGAAAGAACTTTTTTCTGAACCAATCACTGGACAAGCATGATAAAATTCATTAAAGATTTGTGCAAGTTGATAAGAATAGTTTGCGATTAATGAGGGATTTAAATTTTGATAAGTGTTTAAAACAAGTTCTGGAAATTGTGAGAGTTTTTTTACGAGCTCAAGTTCTTTTTTTTCCAGTTCAGATATCTTAAACTGCTTTTTTTTGATTTTTGCTTTTCTTAGAATAGAAATTGCTCTGGCATAACTGTATTGAATATATGGTCCAGTATCCCCTTCAAAATTTAAGGCCTCATCTAAATTAAAGTGGATGACTTTATTATTGTTATTTTTTAGAATAGCATATTTAACTGCCCCAACTCCAACTTTTTTTGAATCGCCTTTTGTTTTTCTTTTATTTATTTCTTTTTTTGCTTTTGCGATTGCTTCTTTGAGAAAATCTTCTAGCAGAACAACATCCCCTTTTCTTGTAGCCATTTTTTTGGATTTTCCTTTTTCTTTTAAAAGAATGAAAGAATAATGTATGACTTTGGGAGCCTCTGAACCAAGAAGTTTCAATGCTTCTTTTATTTGCTGAAAGTAAAGCTTTTGGTCTTCACCAAGAACAATTATGTTTTCTTTTGCTTTTTTCATTTTATATAAATTATATGCGATGTCCCTCATAGGATATAATCCTGTGCCGTTAGATCTTGTTAAAACCAAAACAGGGGCTCTCATTTGTTTTTCCACAGAAGTATTTCCCTGGTCTAAATAATATCTTCCTTCTTTATCTTTGTGTAGTTTTTCATTTTTCTTAAGCAATTCCAAAACTTTTTTAGATTCATTCAAATAATCTGATTCATAATCAAAATAATCATAATTTATTCCTAATTCTGACAAGATTTTCTTCTGTCCTTGAGCACAGGTTTTTGTAATCTTATCAAAACTTTTTTTGACTTTATTATTCCCTTTTTCAAATTCTGCCAATAATTTGAAAATCTCTTTTTCAATTTTTTTTGATTTCTTAACTTTCCCTGAAATTTGAGCATATTTTTTAAGCATATTTTCAAACTTCAATTTATCTGCTTTTGCAAAGACTAGCATTGCAATTTGCTTTGAAACATCATTTACATAATAATGGGTTTCTACCTTGAAGTCCAAAAATTTGAATAATCTTGTCAGACTATCTCCAATAATTGCATTTCTTGATCTGCCGACATGAGGGGAAGCATTTGGATTCATACTTGTATGTTCTATCAGGACATTTTTCTTTTTTCCAATATCAAAACTTCCGAATTTTTCTTTTTTAGATAATATTTCTTTTAAGATATTTTCTGCAAACTTTTTTCTGTTTACAAAAAAATTAATATACGGACCAGAAGTCTGTATGTCTTCAAATTCTGAAGGAATGCTTTTAATTTTCTCTCTTATTTCTAAAGCAATTTTATTTGGGTTCTGCTTAAGTTTTCCTGCAAGAAAAAAACAAGGAAAAGAATAATCCCCCATATTGAGAGATGGAGGAATTTCAATTAGGTTTTCAATCTCTTGTTTTTTTAATTCGACTTTTTCCTCTTTTAATGCTTTTTTTAATAACTTAATAATTATTTCTTTCATAAGGTTTATAATGTAATATCATTTTTATATGTTATGAAAAGCTATGACTTAATTGTTATTGGTGCGGGGCCTGCGGGTTTGACAACAGGTTTGTATGCAGTAAGAAGCGGGTTAAAAGTAGGAATTATTTCTAAAGATGTGGGAGGAACAGCGAATTCAATTTTAATGCTGGAGAATTGGCCTGGATTTAAGGGTTCTGGAACTGAATTAATGAAACAATTTTATGAGCAATTGAAAACTTATGAGATTGATTTTATAATGGCGGATGTTGAAAATATTGAAAAGAAAGAAGATGAATTTATTGTAAAAACTAAAAATAAGGAATTGCAGAGCCGGGCATTAATTTTGGCAACAGGCACCAAGAGAAAAGAGTTGAATATTCCTGGTGAGGAGGAATTGAAAGGCAAGGGTGTGAGCTATTGTGTGACTTGTGATGCTTTTTTCTTTAAGGACAAAATAGTTGGAGTTGTTGGAGGAAGTGATTGTGCTGCTACATCTGCTTTGGCTTTATCAGAGATAGTTAAGAAAGTTTATGTTATTTATCGAGGAGAAAAATTAAGATGTGAGGATATTAATTCTAAAAAATTGGAAAAAAGCAAAAATGTTGAAATAATTTATAATGCTGTTCCAAAAGAGATTATAGGAAAGGAAAAGGTTGAAGGTTTGGTGATTAAAGAAAATGGAAAAGACAGGGAGGTTAAACTTGATGGAGTGTTTGTTGAAATTGGTTCTATTCCTTTAACAAAATTTGTTGGGAGCTTAAATCTTAAACTTGAAGAAGATTATATTGTTGTTGATGAAGAAATGAAAACATCTATTTCTGGAATATTTGCAGCAGGCGATGTTACGCATCACAAATTAAAGCAGGTTGTTGTGGCATCAGGACAAGGCGCAATTGCTGCGAAGAGTGCTTATGAGTTTTTGAAAAAGTAATGAAAACATTTATAACTAATCTTTTTTTGTCAAAATTATGGCAGAGATAAACAAAGACAATCTTGAAAAAGCACTTAGTTCTAAAGAAGAGTCTAAGCTCCCACAAATGTCAAAAGAAACGGAAATTGGATTTCATCAAGGAACATTGAATACTTTGGTTGCTGAAAGAAATGAATTGTTTAAAATGATGCAAAACATTGAGATGATTATGCAGGCACATTTGAAAAGACTTGAAGAACTTGGTATTAAGATTCAACAGAAAAAGGAGTAATTCTAAAGATTTTTATATGATTAATTTTTGGTAATATTAGTGTACGCGGGGGTGTCGGAGTGGTCAAACGAGCAGCCCTTAAGAGGCTGTAGCTTAGTGCTTGCGCAGGTTCAAATCCTGTCCCCCGCATAAATTTTTAAAGTAAAAGTATTCTTGATTATATGTCACAATCTCATTTTGAATCTAGAGAAGCTTTGAGGCGTCAATTAGAAGAATTCCATGAAATGTATCCCATACAATCTGAAGTTTTACATCTATCAGGCAATCTTAAATATATTATAGTATGCAGAAGAGAAAGTAAAGAAGATATTGATTATGAGAAACTTAAAGCTGAATTTTTAGGAGATCTCGAATTGCTTCTTGATAGAGATTCATCTGAGTTTGTCAAAATTACAAAAAATGATATTAAAGTACTCATACAAGCTGCAGATTCTTGTGATTGGTCTGATTATGATTGTTTTAAATTTGTTTGGCAATCATATTGCAAGACTGTAGGTCTAGAATATGATGAGAGTTATTTTAAATAATTCGTCTCCCGCATTATGTCAGTTTGCTATCACTTTAAGATAATCAACAATATTTATATACCCATAAATTATAAGAATTATCGTAGGAGGCATTAACTTCGGTTGATGTTGAATGCTTCGGTATTCTTCTCCTACACTTATATTCTAAAAATTTTTAATATAGTTTAAAATTATTCAAATAATTTAGAAATAGAAAGTCCTTTTTGTGCTCGGTAAATAGCTTCTGCAAAAATTGGGCTAAGGTCAATAATCTCTATCCCATCATCTTCTTTATAATGAGTATTACTTATCATAACTTTTTCAAAAAGTTCAAGGAGTTCTTTTGTCCCTTTTGTAAAAAATGCGTGGGTTCCATAACAAAATAATTTTTTAGCTCCTTTTTCTTTGAGCAGTTTTGCTGCCTTGCAGAAACTTCCTCCTGAATCAATTATGTCATCAACTATTAACACATCTTTATCGGCAACATCTCCTGATAATTTCATTTCAGAAACTTCTCCAGGATGCGGTCTTCTTTTATCAATAAATGCTATGGGATATTTTGATTTTAATCTTTGAGCGAAAGCCCTTGCCCTATCTACTCCTCCTGCATCTGGAGAAAGAATAACTAAGTTTTCCGGGTTATCTGTAATTTTATTTTGTTTTAAATAACGAACAACTTCTGGGAAACTGTATAGATTATCTAAAGGTATATCTTCTGGATAAAATCCCTGAATTTGCGAGGCATGTAAGTCTATTGTAATTATTCTCTTTAAATCATGAGAGATTGATCTTGCCAAGGTTCTAGCTGAAATAGGAACATGTGGTTTTTCTTTTCTATCTTGTCTGCTGTAGAGCATGTCTGGTAAAACAAAGCTAACACTTTCAGCAGAGGCACTAAGCAATAAATCTTTTAATAAAAGAAGTTCTACTAACCATTCCTGCGGATTTTTAGTAGAGTCATGTATAAAATAAATATCTTTTTTTCTGACATTCTTCGGAACATGCATATTAATTTCCTCATTCCTAAAATGTTTTATAGAAACTTCTTCTAAGCAGATAAATTTTTGTTTTTCTTTTATAATGTATTCTTGTATCTTTTTGGCAAAATCCCAGGCCTTTGAGTTCTTATCTGCTAATAGAATCACATTATCCATGAGATTTATTATATTAATTTATTTAAAACATTTATTGTATTAGAAAATATGAATAAAAAAAGACAAATTATTTTTTTAGTATTTTTAATTGTTTTATTATTTGCTGTAAATTATTCTTTTATTGATAAAGCGGTTGAGGGATTTTTGTTAGATTCTGTAAAAGTTAGAAGAGTTATTGATGGAGATACAATTGTTGTTGGAAATGACTCTGTTAGGTTATTGGGAATTAATTCTCCTGAAAGAGGTGAAGATTATTATGAAGAAGCGAAGAAGTTTTTGGAAGAGTTGGTTTTGAATGAGTCTGTCAGATTGGAATTTATTGGAGACAAGTATGATAAATATGGAAGATTACTGGCTTATGTTTATTTTGATGGTAAAAATATAAATGTAAAACTTGTTGAGGAGGGGTTTGCTAATTATTATTTTTATTCTGGCAAAGACAAATATTCTAATGATTTGCTGGATGCTTGGGATACTTGTATTAAGAAGAATGTGAATTTGTGTAAAAAATCAGAAGATGTTTGTGCTTCTTGTATATCTATTAATTTGAAGAGCATAATAAACAATTGTAATTTTGATTGTGATATAAGTAATTGGCAGATAAAAGGAGAAGGGAGAAAAGAGTTTATTTTTTCTGAACAAAATCTTAAACCAAATGAGGAAGCTGGTTTTGAACTTGACTTGACAGATTCTGGAGGAAGTTTGTTTTTGAGGGATGGGGAAGGGGGATTGGTTTTGTGGAGGAAGGATTGAATATATAATTCATAATAAAACATTTTTAAATAAAATGATATTAATAGATAAATGAAAACTCCAAAAGTGGTGAAAGTGAAGTAAACTTCTCATTACTTCGTCTCGACGCAGTCAGCCAAAGTAAAGGTCAAGAAATAATTAAAGTTTTGGCAAAAAAGGGTTATGAAATTAAAAGTGGGAAAGGTAGTCATGTTTCATTATCAAATGGAGAGATTCATATAACAGTTGTGTTGCCCTTAACGACAATTGGTGTTTTTAATAAAATATCTCGTCTTACAGGGATACCTAAAAAAGAATTTTATTGATTATAAGAAGATTCTTTGAATCATAGGCATCTCAACTTTTTCTTTTTTAACTAATAACCCTCTTTCTTCTGGAAATGCTTCAAAATGATGTTTAACTCCTTCTATAAATTTACTCTTTACTTCATCAATGTCTTTTCCTTCTGCAAAAACATTTATATCTGGACTTGAAGCTACAAAGATAATATTAGAATCCTGTCTTTCCTTTTCTATAATAATATTAATTCCAATCTTTTTATCCATGTTAAGTTTAATAGTCAAGATTTTAAAAACATTTCTATTCTGTTTAACAAATTTTTTTCTTTCTTTTTCTTTTTTTTAAACCTCTGATAAAACAATAATAATTATAAGGGATAAAATTACCGTGACTAATATGTTTACTACAAATCTAGAAAAGGAAAATACTGAAAAAAGTTCTTTAGGAATTTATCTAAGAAGTATAAATAAGATATCTCTATTAACAAAAAAGGAAAAAGAATATTATGGAGAAAAAATGTGGAGGGGTGATGAGGGAGCAAAAAAGAAAATTATTGAGGGGAATCTAAGATTTGTGGTTAATATTGCAAAAGCATATCAAGGAAATGGTTTGTCTCTTCTAGATTTAATTGAAGAAGGAAACATAGGTTTAATTAATGCAACAGAAAAATTTGATTATTCTAGAGGTTACGAGTTTATTAGTTATGCTGTCTTTTGGATAAGGCAGGCTATTACAAAGGCCCTAGCTTCTAAGTCCAGAACTATACGTCTACCAGTTAATAGATATAATGAATCATTGGAAATAAAAAAAGTGCTAGAAAAGATGCATGACCCTTCTGTTGAGAAAATAGCCAACGAAACAGGCATATCAGAGTATTATGTTAAAATTTTATGGCAGGGATTAGATGAACCAATCTCCCTGGTATCTACTGATAACAATGGCGAATCTTATTCATTAGCAGACAAAGTCGAGGGTTCTGATTATGAATATATGCAAAGAAAGTTAGAGCATAAACTTTTGGGTGAAGATATTCAAATGGCTCTCAACAAACTAACTGAAATAGAGCAGGGGGTTATTACGTCTCGTTTTGGTCTCGATGGTGAGATACCTCAGACTTTAGTAGAAGTTGGAGAAAAATATGGATTCTGTAAGCAAAGAATAAGCCAAATAGAAAAAAAAGCTTTAGGAAAATTAAGAAATAATAAAGAAGATAAAGAAATTCTGAAAAGTTATTTAAGTTAGGGGGAAAGAAATAATTCATTGGTTTTGAATAATATGTATTATAGTATAAGCATGCTTAAATAATTGAGATAAAATAAAAGATTATGGATGAAAAAAAATTAACTGATTCTCAGGCAGCTATAATTGAAGCTATAGTAAATAATTCAATAGAAACTATAAGTTATAATAAACCTCAAATGCAATTAGGGGATGTTGTAAAAGATAAAGGATATGATGAAACTTTGGATGCTCTTGGTGGTTTAGAAAAAGAATTTGGTGTATTGTCTTTTGATCCTATATTAAAATTTGGGCTTTTTAACACGTGTGGATACCATGTGATTAATTTGGACAGGGCAAAGGAATTATATGATTCTTATTCAAGAGAAAAAAGGGAATAAATAGATTCATCAAGAGTCAGTAATAAGAAAAATCATATTTCTTGAGGACGATAATACCTATACAAAAACTTATAATAACACTTTCTATTTAAAATTATGAAGGAAAAAGAAAGAGTTTCAATTTTTATTGATGGGAGTAATCTTTATAATAATCTAAAACAATATAAAATAAATAAAAAATTTCAGGAGATAATTGAAGTTTTAGTAAAGGAAAAAGATATTGTAGATATTTTTTATTATACTGCTCCTCTTGATATAACTTTTGATGAAAGAAAATATTGGAAACACCAAAGATTTTTAGGGAAACTCCGAGAGATTCCTAAATTTAATGTAGTCCTTTGTACACTCAAAAAATCAATTGAGAAAGACGGCTCAACAAAATTTACAATAAAGGGGGACGATGTTTATCTTGCAAATGATTTAATCAAAGGAGCATATGAGGATTTATATGATACAGCAATAATTGTTTCAGGAGATGAAGATTTTGTCCCTGCAATTAAAACTGTTCAAGCATTAAATAAAAAAGTGATAAATGCATTTTTTCATAAAAGTTCTTCTAATGCATTAAGAGGTGTTTGTAATAATTGTATTAATTTGGGAAAAGAGTTGAAGAAATAAATATAAAGGGCCCAGTATTGCCCGAAGACCATACTGGGGAAATTATTAATATTATTACATAGTTAAACTATTTAAAACTTTTGTTGAAGTGAATTTGATTGTTGTGGGAGAGTTGGAGATATTGAACACAATAATTTATTTAAAGGAAAT
>JAUXAD010000005.1 GCA_030620045.1 archaeon | reverse complement strand
AGAGAAGAAATAGGAGAACTACATAAAATTAAAAATAATAACAAAATAGTTTTAAAAATAGAAGAAGATAAATGTTGGATGTGTGGAAAACATAGGAGGCTAACTTCCCACCATGCATTGCCTAAACACCAAAAACCAGTTAATAATATTCTAATCCCTCTTTGTCAGAGTTGTCATAACAAAATCAACAAAGAAGATGTTAATGGAATGTATTCTTATTTATTTAAAATTTCAAAAATTATAGAAGAAAATTCAAATATGGTTCGGCTTGCTTTGGAGAACTTAAATTCTTTAAACGAGATGAAACAAAAACAAATGAAAGGAGGTAGAGGCAATTCCTCCCACAGATAAATCAGTGGGTATCCTTGCCTAAGATTTTATGAAAACACTTTACAAAAAAAATTCTAATGGAACTATAAATCAGTGGGAAATTATAGTTAAAGGTAATAGTTTCTACACAAAATCAGGGTTACTGAGTGGAACAATAACACAATCCAACAAAACTTTTGTAAAGGGCAAAAACAAAGGAAGGTCAAACGAAACTTCTGCCCATGAACAAGCACAAAAAGAAGCAGGAAGTAAATTTCAGCATAAAATAGATGAAGGATATTCCGAGGATATTAAAAAAATAGATACGGCAAAAAAATTCTTTGCTCCGATGTTGGCACATAAATATTTAGATCGTAAAGACAAGATAGAGTTTCCAGTATTAGTGGAATGTAAAATAGACGGCTCTCGAATGATAATTCAAAAAGAAGGATTATTTACTAGAAACGGAAAGAAGTTTGTCTCTTGTCCTCATATCCACGAATTATTTAAGCCATTTTTTAAAAAATATCCTGATTGGATAGTGGATGGAGAAATTTACTCCCACGATATTCCATTTGAAAAAATTATGAGCGTGGTTAGAAAAAGTAAACCAACTACACAAGACTTAAAAGAATCTGAAAAAATAGTTAAAATTTATATTTTTGATGGAGTGACTGACGACAGGGAGTTGGGATTTGAAGAGAGATTTAAATTAATAAAACAAGCGATAACAAAAATAATTGGAAAAAGCAAACATATCAAATTTATTAATCCAGTAAAAGTAAATTCGCATAAAGAGATTGAAGAACATCACGATAAAGTTGTTTCATTAGGATATGAAGGATTAATAGTAAGAATTTCGGGTTCTGCTTATGAAAATAAAAGAAGTAGAAATCTTCTTAAATATAAACACTTCTTGGATGAAGAATTTGTTATAGTTGATGTTGTTGAAGGAATTGGAAATAGGAGTGGAATGGCTGGAAACTTAGTTCTAAAAATGAAAAATGGAAAGGAATTTTCTTCAGGAATTAGAGGAGAAGAAGATTATTATAAATTTTTATTAAAAAATAAATCTAAGTTAATTGGAAAATTTGCAACGATAAGGTATCAGAATTTATCAGAGAAAGAGAAGGTTCCAAGATTTCCTGTTTGTGTTAATATTGATAGGATAGATTTATGAAATTAAAATTAAATACAAATGAAAGGAGGTAAAAATGAGAAAAGAAATTGAATTTAGACCAGAAAAATACGTTTTTTTAGCAGTAGTTGTGGGAATAATTTTGATTTTGCTTTTTTTGAGTGTATATACAATTTCAGCAGGATATAGAGGAGTTCTTCTTACTTTTGGAAAACCAAGTGATACTATCGCTCAAGAGGGAATTAATTTTAAAATACCCTTTGTCCAAACAGTTAAGAAATATGAAGTGAGGACTCAAAAGATAGAAACTCAAGCAGATAGTGCAAGTCTTGATTTACAGGATGTTCAAACCACAATTGCATTGAATTTCTATTTAGACCCTGGAAAAGTTAATAGGTTACATCAGGAGATTGGAAGAGATTATCAGGTTAGGGTTATAGACCCGGCAATACAAGAAGCGGTAAAAGCCGCAACAGCACAATTTAAAGCCGAAGATTTAATACAGAGAAGACCTGAAGCAAGGGCTAAAATGCAAGATATTATGAAAGAAAAATTGGATAAATACTATGTTATAGTAAAAGACTTCAATATAGTGAATTTCCAATTTTCAGAAAAATTTGATGAGGCTATTGAAGAAAAAATGGTTGCTGAACAACTTAAATTGAAAGCTGATAGAGATTTAGAAAGAATAAAGATTGAGAAAGAACAAAAAATAACTCAGGCACAAGCTGAAGCAGAAGCATTAAGATTACAAAAACTACATATATCAGCAGACCTTATAGAATTAAGAGAAATTGAGGTTAAAAGCAAGGCATTGGATGTTCAAAGGGAAGCAATTGAGAAATGGGATGGAATTTTGCCTAAAGTTACAAGTGGAATTCCTTTTATAGGTTTTGATTTAAGCAGTTTTGACGAAGTAGAAGAACAATAAATTTATTTTTTCCCTCTTTGATTCTTGAGGGGGTTCATATTTAAAAAGATAGAAAATAATATTTAAAAATGCCATTTTGTAGAGATTGTGGAAAAATGTTTTCAAGGAACGGCGCAAAGCGATCTACATTATGTGTTAATTGTTGGCTTAAAATTATGAGAAAATCTAATAAAGACAAAAAGAAAAAAAATGAAGAAAGAAGATAAATTGGATAAAGAAGCAGAAGAAGAAATAAAAGAAGCCGAAAAACTAAATAAAGAAGCAGATGAAATTGTGGAAAGAGCAAAGCTACTTTTTAATTAAAAAATGAAAAAAGAAAATGAAATGTTATAATTGTGGATTAAGATTATATCATAAATATAAATATTGTCCTGAATGTGGAAAAGTTACAAGTATGTGTTCAAAAGAGATTTGGACAACTACAATGTCTGATAGCGCACAGGCTAATAGGATTGAAAAAAAATTAGATGAAATATTAAAAAAACTTAAAAAATGAAAAAAGAAAATGAAATATGTGAATGTGGGCATAAGAGAAAACAGCATATAAAAGCACCAAGAATTAACTATGAAAGATGCGGTGTTAATCTTTGTAAATGTAAAAAATTTAAACTTAAAAAATGAAAAAAGAAATTAAAACAGAAAAGAAAAATAAAGAAAAAGTAATGGTTATAAAAGAAAAATTTATGATTGCTATAAGAGATATTAAAAATGTTGCTTCGTTTTTAGAAGGCATGAAAGTTTCATCAGAAAATGAGAATAAAGAGTTTTTAATTCGTAATAATAAAAATAAATTAACTAATGCTATTCAATGGTTGCATAATTGGGGAGATTGAAGATGGAAAAAGATAAAATAAAGGTTCAATTTATAGACGAAATGAATTTAACACAGGCAGAAAGAGACACACATTTTTTTGATGTTGGTTATGAATATGCAATATTGCATTTACATTTAGGATTAAAAGAAGATAAGCTTGAAGGGTTAGAAAAAAATCTAATGAAACATTTAAATCATTTAAAAAAACGAACAAGAGAGAAAGAATTTAATAAAAAAGCAGAAGAAAAAAGACAAAAAGCGAAAGAATTTAATAGTAAAACAGAAAAAGTTGTAAAAGAGGCAAAGAAATTATTTTTCGATTGAAGATGGAAAAAGAAAATAAAAAACCAATTTTGAGTAAAAGAGTTATAATATGCTTAGTTATAGTTTCATTTTTAATTATTGCTACTATTTTTGTTACTATTATCTCAACAGAGGGTGATAGTTCTCCTTCTGGTTCTTTTGATGATACTCTCAACGAACCAAATTTAGATAATAACGGGAAAAATGCCTCTGAAACTGAAGGAGAAGATGATTATGGAACTTTTGATCTTTTTGGTGATAAGATTATGGGTATTCCTTTTTGGATATGGATGATAGTTATTTGGATTATTGTTAGCAGATTTTTTTGGGATAGATATTAATGGAGCTTATAATAAAATGAAACAAAAACAAATAAAATGAAAATAAAATTAAAATAATATTCAATGGTTGGGTTAGGTATTTGGACGGCTTAGGAAAGTTAAGGTAGGTTGGATTAAGGAAAGGAAAAATAATAATAAAAGTATAAGGAGGTAAAATAAGATGAAAACAAACTGGAAAAAAGAATATGAAGACTACATTGATTATATTAGAAGGCACCGAAATCAATGGGATAAAGATGAGAAATGGCTCTATTCAATATTAATTACATCGATTGTGTGTGGATTGATACTTATTAGTTTTACACTTGTTGGGGTATTTGATAGTCCTATTGAAAAACTTGGAATTGATGAAAATTGGTTAGCAAGAGAACATGTGTTAAGTTATTATCATGAATTTGAAAATTGCAGTATTGAATATGATGGATGTATTGGTAGTGATAAGCATGGTTTCTGTAAAAAAGGTGTAGAAATTTATTGCGAGAAGTTAGATAGTAGAGATAACTTAAGAGTTCAAAGAAAGACAGAACCAACAGAAATTCTTTATTTAGATGGAATAACTTTAAAAGATATTCTATTAAATATAATTGAAAGGAGGTGTATATAAATGAAAAAAATTTTAGTGAAAATCAGGGGAACAACTCCTCTTCTCTTCAACAGATTCACTGAGGAGGAAAGTGGAGGAAGAACCAAAAAGAAGTATGTCGATAAGGAAGAAGCAGAAAAAAGAGTTTACAGAATGAGTACTGGAAAGAAAAACTTATATCTTCCAAACATTTGGTTACATAAGTCAATTATCTCTGCAAGTTCTTTCTATACAATAGGAAGAAAAAGTGCTGCAACAATTTTAGCAGGAACAGTTCGAATTGAGCCCGAAAAAATTGATTTCGGAGTAAAGAATTACGAAATAGATAAACAACCTGTAGTAGTTCAGCGTGCTCGAATTATGAGAGTAAGACCAAGATTACCAACAGGATGGAAAGCGACATTTGAAATCGTGTATAATGAGAAATACTTCAATAAGCCAGATATGTTGAAAGATATCTTAGTTGAGGCTGGCGAACGTGTCGGAATCGGAGACGGACGTCCGCAAAAAAAGGGCTTTAATGGGTGCTTTGAAGTTATCGAGTTCAAGGAGCTTTAAGGATTAAAGGGAATTCATAAATTATAGTCGGGATACCTTGTTTCGTAAGGATGAGGAAAATTATTGTATTAAACATCCCGACATAAAATTGAAAATGAAATTTAGAGTAAGGATATATTATGATAGTAAAGTGGTAGTAGGTAAAATAATACCAGATGATGATACGATAGAATATCTTGGAAGAAAAAACATCACAAATATATTAAAGAATGGAAAGATAGAATTTGTTGAGGCTGAAACTTGAAAATGGATGAAAGGGAAAAACTAAATAATTTGTTGAAAATAATTGTCTATATAGTCTTATGTATAATTTTATATATGATATTAATAAAAACTTGAAAATGGAAACCTATAACCAATTAAGCAAAGAATTTGATAAAAAAGTAAAGGAATTACAAAGCAAATGCCCCCACAAAAAAACATATTGGGCAGAACATTATTGGGCTTTGGCACATTCTTCAGGATATAAAGTGAGGGTCTGTAATAGATGTCGTAAAATATTAGAAGAAAAACCAACAGAAGAAGAAAGAGAAAAAGCGCAAGAGGAGTGGTTTAAAAAACAAGAGAGATTTGATAAAAAAGCGGATAAAGAAGTACACGAAGCAAAAGAACTAAACAAAAAAGCAAGGGAAGTTGTGAAAAGAGCAAAGAAATTATTTTTAACTTGAAAATGAAATTTATCTCCTGCGAACGAGAAAATCCACACTCTTTAGAGGTGGGATGAAAGCAGACGAAACATTTAAATACTTCTTATGTTTGTATTATGTATGGAACAAAGAACAACAATTCAGATTGAGCATAAAACTTTAGAAAAGTTAAAGAAACTTAGGATTACAAAAAGAGAGACTTATGATGAAATTTTAAATAGATTAATGAAAGAAAATGTCAAGTAAAAAATCATTTAAATATCGACTCTATCCAAATAGGAAACAAGAAAAGAAATTAGAGATAGCATTAGACCAAGCATGTTTTTTGTATAACCAATTATTGGATATCCATCAACAGATATATTTAGGAACAAAAGAAACTCTATCTAATTTTGATATGAATAATCTTGTAAAAGATTTTGAAACAAAACAACTTCATTCACAAGTAAAACAAAATATTCCAAAAAGAATTTCAGATGCTTTTAAACATTTTTTTAGAAGAGTAAAGAATGGAGAAACTCCAGGCTTTCCTAAATTTCATAAAAGAATATTCTACACATCAATAACTTTCCCACAATATCAACAAGAAATATATCCGAATAATAGGTTATATGTCTCTAAAATTGGAATGTTAAGAATAGTCAAGCATAGGAATATTGAAGGAACAATAAAAACATTAACAATCAAAAAAGAAAATGACGAATGGTATGCAACTTTTTCTTGTGAGAATGCCCCTATTGAAAAACAAGAAACAGAATTTAAATCAGAAGTAGAGGGATTGGATGTCGGAATTAAAAAGTTTTTAGTTTGTTCAAATGGAGAAGAATTTGATAATCCTAAATTTTTAAGAAGAAGTGAGAAAAAATTAAAAAGACTTCAGCGAAGACATAGTAAAAAGAAAAAGGGTTCAAAAAACAGAAAAAAATCAATAATTAAATTAGCAAAACAACATACCAAGATTAAAAGACAAAGAGAAGATTTCCATAAGAAGTTAGCGAGGATATTAGCAAGTGAAATAAAATATATTGGAGTAGAGGATTTGAATATTAAAGGAATGGTTAGAAATCATTGTTTGGCAAAAAGTATTTCTGATGTTGGATGGGGAAGTTTCTTTTCTTACCTTAAATACTATAAAACAATTTTTGAAGGAGAGGTAGTTGAAATTGGAAGATTTGAACCAACAACACAGAAATGTAGTTGTTGTGGTAATAAACAAAAAATGTCTTTGGATAAAAGAACTTTCAAATGTGAAGTTTGTGGATTAATAATTGATAGAGATTTAAATGCTTCACTTAATATTAAAAAAGAAACTATAAAAAAATTAAACAATACCGTAGGACATACGGAATTTCAAGTCTGTGGAGATACTGTAAGACCTTCTCTTCCTGAGAAGGCTCGTATCGTTGAAGCAGAAACTATATGCAGTGAGGCAATATGCCAATAAGTGCTGGAAACCCTCGACTGAAGTCGTGGAGAGGATGTCACTGAATAATTTGCCAGGACGAAAACTTAATAAAATTGTCTATTTTAGTGGATCAGATTGTAGTGGAATAGAAAGAGATGAAGAAATACCTTTAGAATCTTTTTTAAGAGATGTACTTGATTAACTATAGAAATGAAAGGAGTTAAAATTCCAACCTTTTAATTCAAAACTTAAAAATGAAAAAACTAAATAAAATCTGGGATGATTGTATTTGTGGGATAAATAAAACGGTTCATACAATGGAATGCAAAATAAATCATAGAGCTAATTGGAAACATAATTATTTTGTGAATGTTCGTAAGGCATTAAGAAAGGAAAGAAAGAAAAAACATTTGTGTGCTTCATGTGGAAAAAAAGTAGAACCTAAAATGATTTATACTTATAGATGTGAAGATTGTTTAGATAAAATAAGAAAATACTCTAAAAAGAAGAAACTTAAAAAATGAAAAAAGAAAAGAAATGTGTTTTTTGTGATTGGGAAAGATTATATTACGAAAGAGAGAAATATGATTGGAATTATGTTTGTCCTAAATGTAAAATAAAATGTGGCTTAAAATAAAACTTAAAAAATGAAAAATGACACATACATGCTTTAAAATTAATTAAATAAACCAAGGAGGAAAAAATGGCAAAAGAAAAACCAAAAGATGTAAAAGATAAAATGAGAAGAGATATGAAAACTTCTGAATTAGTTGATGAATTTAACCAGGATCTAAATGATGAAAGATTTGAAGAATTAGATGACGAATTAGAAAAAAGATATCCTTTTAGTTATATAGAAGATAAAATAGAAGAATTATTAGAAAAAGTAGAAGAAATAGAAAGAGAATTCAAGAAACACAAACATATAAACCAAAAAGTTTGCATCCCTGTAGATTAAATCATATTTATGGTGGGTTTTGGTGTGACAAAATTCGGTGGGGTGTGGTGGGGTATGCTAAGGAAAGGAAAGGATTTCATATTCAAGGACAGTTAAGCTCGGGTGGAGTTCGGTTTGGTATGGTACTATCAGGTAAGGCAAGGAAAGGAATTAAATGTTATATTCAATGGTTTGAAGCGGTTCGGTGCAGTGTGGTCACGTGCGGTAAGTTGAGATAAGGAAAGGATATCATATTCATATTCGCGGTTTGGCTGGTGGGGTTTGCTCCGGTTAGATAAGTAATGGTGAGGAGAGATAAGGAAAGGAAATTAAAAATCATATTCAAGGTCTGGACAGATTCGGTGTGAAGGGATAGGGATAGATGCGTTGCGGAAAAAGATAAGGCAAGGAAAGGTTTCATAATCATGTTTCGTGGTGTGATAGGGTTCGAATTGATGAAGAAAGATTAGGAAAGGTAAGGTATTTTGAGGAAAGGAAATCAAAAATCATATTCAATGGTTTGAAGCGGTTCGGTGCAGTGTGGTCACGTGCGGTAAGTTGAGATAAGGAATGGCTTAGGAATCATATTTATTGGGGCGTGGATGGGTAAGGTATTGCTTAGGCCTGGTTCGGTAAGGAAAGGTTTCAAAAATCATATTTAATGGTTTGGTTGGGTTCGGTTGAAGCTGGTACGATATGGTATTGTTTGGTTCGGTAAGGAAAGGACATCAAATATTATATTCAAGGCCTGGTAGTGTTCGGTACTGTGCGGTGTTGTAGGGTGGGTTGAGGAAAGGAAAGGTTTCAAAAATTATATTCAAGGTATGGCCCGTTCTGGACCCGTATGGTATTGTTTGGTTCGGTAAGGAAAGGAAAGAATAAAAACGATATATTTAAATAGCCAGATTTACTTTAGTTTATTATGGTAACTAATAGAAATGAAAGGAGGTAAAAGAAATAAACATGGCAAAGCAACAATTATTGAAAATTTCACAAATAAAGAGAAGGGATGATTTATATCCTCGGAATCAGACAAATTACATAACGACACTAAGGTACTCTAGCGCTCTAAAAACAGATGCAGTATTTCCACCAATAACAGTAGCAAAAGTTAAGAGAACATACATCTTAATTGATGGTGCTCATAGAATTGAGGCAAACAGGATGAATGGGGAAACCCATATTCAAGCAGAAGTCTTAGAAAACTTAAGTGAAAAAGAAATGTTTATTGAATCGGTGAAATTGAACACTTCTCATGGCTTACAATTCTCAGCGCAAGAAACAGCAAAGATCGTTTTGAAGTTGAAGGAATTAAAGGTAAGCAAGAATAAGATAGCAGAATTAGTAAGGATACCAAATGACAGATTAAAACCATTCATGGCTAAAAGGATGATTAGAATTGTCGGAGATAAAGGAGGAGTTAAAGGAGTAGATATTCTAAAAAGTGAATTAAAGCATTTAGCAGGAACTTATGCTGGAAAACTAGACCAAAAAAAGTTCATTGGTATTGGTCAAGTTCAGATAATAAACGAATTGATTGACTTAATTGAAAAAGATTTGATTGATTTCGACAACAAACAAGTAGAAAGAAGAATGAGAAAATTATATAAGTTATTAGGTAATATCTACTGAAGTTTATAAGTGGTACTGAATAGAAGAATTTAAAATTCAATAAAAATGGGAAAAGAAAAAAACTTTTTAAAAGAATTAAGAAAAAGACAAAAGTTAATGAAGAAAATATTGAAACCTAAAATTGATTTTGACGAAGAATATGATATTTTTTATTTGTGGTTTGGTAGAGATAGAGAAGTAGATTCAACAATCGAGGTAGATAATGATATGAGATTTGATGTTACTAAAGATGGATTAATTATTTCTGTTGAAATTGAAGGATTGCTTAATAAATTAAAAAAACTACAAAAAAAAGTAGTTAGAAAATAAATGGAAAAAGAAGAAACATATAGCTTAACATTTAATGGTTGGTTGTTTGCAGAACAATTAAAAAGACAATTTCCAGAAGTTAATGAATTATTAAAGGATTAAAAAATGAAACAAATTAAACTAAGAAGAGTAAATAGTAAAAAATATTGTACTGAGTGTAGAGAAATTGTAGAGATTAAAATGGAAGGGCTTGATGGATTATGTACAGAATGTGGTAGGAAGATTTATACTATAGACACTCGTCAAAAAATAAAAATATGAGAACTAAATCATTCTTCAAAAAACCCTGTACGAGATGTGGAATTTCATTTTTGCCAAATAGCCACCAAAGTAAAATTTGCGAGAATTGCCGTAACAAAATAAATTTAATACTGCATTTAAAAAGAATAAAAGATTCTGTAGAGAATGCTATTAGAAAAGTAAAAAAATTATAAGCATAAATAAAATGGAAAAAAGAAGAAAACTAAAAAGTTACACTAGAAGATGTCAAAATTGTTTGAATCTTTTTAACACCTCACACAAATATGGGCGTATTTGTGAAAAATGTAAAAAAATTAGGAGAGAAAAAACTAAACCATAGGAGGTAAAAAAATGGAAGAAAGTAAAGAATTGAATGATATCTTAGAAGCAATAGAAAGATGGGTTAATAAGCACAAAGGAAATGCCCAATTTATAGGATCGCTTTGTGCTTTCAAAGGCAAAGATTTTGATGTTGTGGACGACAGAATGTTGGCTTTTGGGTTTAAAGATATGTTAAGAGATGACTTGAAGAATTTAGATGAAGAAGTAGAAAAAGAAAAGGAAGATTTTGTGAATTGGTGAGAGAAAAAGGAAATATTTAAATAGCCAGATTTACTTCAGTTTATTATGGTAACTAATAGAATTGAAAGGAGGTAGCATAAAATAAAAATGATAGGACAAACTATTTTGTATGTAATTATAGGTTTTGTAGTTGTTATTTTTGGTTTAGGAGTAAGAATTGTAAGACCTGTAGAAAAAGGATTAGTAGAAACTTTAGGAAAATATAAGAAAACTGCTGAGCAGGGGTTTAATTGGATATTTCCAGGAATACAAAGGATGATTAAAGTGAACATAACAGAACAGATGGTTGATGTTCCCCCTCAAATGGTTACTACAAGTGATAAGCTTAATATGACTGTTGATGCTGTTGTTTATTACAAAGTCAAAGATGTTAAAGCAGCAGAATATAACGTTGATGGGCATAAAGTACAATTAACTTCATTGGCAAGAACAACTTTAAGAGCAGTTATGGGAAAGATGAATCTACAAGAGTGTATACAAAAAAGAGATCAAATTAACTCAGATGTAGAAGGGGTTTTAGATAAAGAAACAGATGCTTATGGTGTTGAAGTTTTAAGAGTAGAAGTTCAAAGAATTGAACCACCAGAGGATGTTCAAGAGTCTATGAATAATGTTGTTAAGGCAGAACAAGATAAGATAGCGGCAAATGATTTAGCAACTGCAAGAGAAACAGAAGCAGATGGTATGAAGAGAGCATCTATTAAAGAAGCAGAAGGAAATAAAAGAGCAGTTATACTTAAATCAGAAGGAAAGAAAGAAGCTTCTATACTTGAAGCAGAAGGTAAAGCTAAGGCATTTAAATTAGTTAATGAGGAATTTAAGGATAATGCACAAATCTTAAAGAAGCTCGAAGTAACTCAAGCATCTCTTGAAAAGAACTCTAAAGTGATCTTAACAGAAAAAGGAATAACTCCACAATTAATAATTGGGAAATTGCCATTAGAAAAATAATTTAACATTGGGGGAGTTTAATTTTTGTTCCCCTTCATATTCACAAAACAAAATGGAAAAATCAAATTGTAAGGAGGTAAAGGAAAAATGAATGGATGTGCATGTCCCGCAAGTAGTTGCGCTTGTTCATGCGCTACAACATCAGTAGCATGCTCAGGGGCTATGAATGCTGCTCTTATGGCTTCAGTTATTAGTTCATCTCATGCAAACGATTATTATGATTACGATGATGATGAAGAGGATAAGTTCTATGGAACTATCAAAGTTAATTTAACTGGAACAACCGAGAAATACGAAAAAGCAGAAGGATGGTTAAAGAAAATATTTGTTGGAGACAAAGAATGGGAAGAAGAAGTTATGACTCAAACAGATTACTTGAAAAAGATTTATGATGTCTTCAGTGAATTAGGTTACAAGAATGTATTATTCTTGGACTTGAATGGGGAATCAGTTTATGAAGATAAAGAAAACAAGGACGACGATTTTGATAAGGCTATTCAAATGGCTTTAGAAAAAAAGAAAGATGAAGATTACAAAATTGGTATCTCATTAGATACAACTGGAGATGAGAAAGGAAACATCTTAATTACAATGAGTTCAAAGCATGATTCTGGCGAGTTCCCTTTAACTATTGAAGTTATAAGTGATGAAGACCCAAAAGAAATGCTTGAGAAGATTGGAAATAAGATAGATGAGCACTTTAAAGTAGAAGCTATAGAAATTGAAAAGGATGACGAAGACACAGATGAATCAGAAGAAGAAACTACTGAAGAAGACACAGAAGAAGACGAAGAAAAATAAATTAATTTTTTCCCTCTTTAATTTTTGAGAGGGTTCATATTCACGAAATAAAATGATAATTAAAAATTATAAAGAGTTAGAAGAATATATTGAAATGTTCAAAAATCAAAGTTGTGACTTATTGATTATTATGTCAAGAGCAGGACTTGGAAAAACAACCATAGTTAAAAAGATTATGGGAAAAACCGACTTTATTTACATAAACACACATAGTACTCCCTTAAAAACCTATATCAATCTTTTTGAGAATAGAGATTGCCCGGTATGTTTTGATGATATAAATACCTTATTAAGAAACCAAATTATGGTTTCAATGCTAAAATCTTTAGCAGATACTTCAACAATAAAAGAATTAAATTATAATACTACAAGTAAATTAATTGGTAATGCTCCAGAAAACTTTAGGACAACAAGTAATGTTTGCATATTATTAAATGAATTTGACTTAAAGAATAAAGATTTAGCTCCAATAATTGATAGAGGATTTTTTATTGAATTTGCTCCTTCCAAAAAAGAAATATTAAAGAAAATAGAGAAAATAAATAAGTCTCAAAGTATAGCTGATAATGAAAAATGCATATATGAATTCATAAAAGAAAATTACCAAAAAATAGAAAATCTAAGTATTAGAACCTATATTAAAGCCGTACAATTGTTTAGAGACAATTCAGAAAAATGGAAGGAAAAGTTTATGAAAATGGTCGGATTTGATGAAAAATTAATTGAATATTTTAAACTTAAAGAAAAATATAAAACAGATAAAGAAAGAATTGAAAATTTTAGTTGGAGTAGGGCTACTTTTTATAGAATTAAACAAGAGGCAGAAGAATGAAGAATAAAAAAATATGAAAATAAAATGCAAAAACAATGAAAAAATCTGTTGAGAAATTTAGAGCAGAATTTAAGAAATCCATCATAACTGCACTTGTAGCTGCCTTTGGTTTTTTAATATCTCTTGCTTGGAGAGATGTGATTGTGGAGGCAGTAGACAAAATAACAGCATTAACACCCTTACATGGTAAAATTATTACTGCAATAATAATAACTATTATCTCTGTCATCGGAATATTAATTATAACTAAAGTATTTAGCACAGAGGACAAAAAGGAAGATTAAAATAAATAAAAACAAAATAGAAGTAAGAAGGGTTGGAGTAGGTGGAGATTGGGACTGTGATGTTTGTGGAGGAGAACCTTGGAACCATTATGCTATAATTATTAATGGTAAAATTCATTATATCTGTAGATATTGTATGGAAGATGCACCTTTTACAGATAAAATTGCAGAAGTAGAAAAAATTGCTAAAAAACAAAAGGAGTGTAAAAAACAAAATGCCTAAATATGAATTAAAAACAGAAAAAGCAAGGAAATTCATTAGGAAACAGAAATGTTGCATCTGTGGGAAAACTGCTCACGGTATGATAAAAAGGAAGTTCTATTGTAATTCATGCTATAAATTAAATAAACAAAATTGAAGATGTCAGAAGCAAAAATTGGAATAATGCTAAAAAATGGGAAAATTGCAATTAAAAGCCAACTTAGAGAGGTATCCCAAGCAGAAAATGGTTGAATTAAAAAATAAAGAATTTAGTCGTGGGTTCTTAATTGGAATCTGCTCGGCAATAATTTTAATTGGATTGATTTATCTAAGTTCCGTCTATTTTTCAAAAAATCCTGTTTCCTCAGAATTAATTATAAGCCCTAAAGAAGTGAAAGAGATAATAAATAAATGTTCAAATAACTCTCTTTTTAATTCTGCTGAATGTGTACAAAAGATAACCAAAACATTTTATAAGTATAATTTATCTCAGATTGATAAAAATATTGATTTTGAAATTTTAAAAATAAATGGAGGAGTTTGTGAAGATTGGGCTCTATACTGGTGTCTGGTTGGAGAAGAAATTGGTTTTTATACTGAAGAAGTTCGTATAGATACTGGAACTTTAAATTTTACATATAATGGAGAATATGGTGAATATGAAATAAGACACATGTTTTGTATTTGGAGTGATGAAAGTGGGTACATTATAGCAGATGGGAATACTGTTCATTATTTTAAATTTGAAGATGGCTAAAATGAATAAGCAAAAAACATATGCAATAACAAATTCAGAAACTAAAAAAATTGTTAAATATGAGGGGAAATTGCAATATTTTAGAACATATACTTTTGCAATAAAAGAGAAAAAAAGATTACAAAAAGATTTGGGAATAAAATTAGAAATCATAAAATGTATATAAACAAAAAAAGTCTTTTTATAAATCTTGGAATAATTGTAGGAGTAGTTTTAATCGCCTTCGTAGCATTATATATTAAATCTTTACTTACTTGTCCAAATCCCTCAGAAGAAATTGTAAAATGTATTGCAAATAATTCAATTTTATATGTTCAAGAAGGATGTTCACATTGCGAAAGGCAACAAGAAATTTTTGGGGAATGTGATAAAATGTTAAACATAATTGATTGTACTAAAACTCCAGAAAAATGCGTTGCAGCAGAAATTGGAGCAATTCCTACCTGGATTATTAATGGAACACTTTACAAAGGAATATATAAAATTGATGAATTAAAAAATATGACTGGATGTTCGTAGGAAAAACCAAAGCATTTAAATAGTTAATTTACTTAAGTTTATTATGGTTACTAATAAAATTGGAAGGAGGATAATTTAAAATGAAAAAAGAAAATGAATTTAATGTAGAAGAAATTAAAGAAATGTTTCCAACAATAGATGAGAATTATATAGAAGTAGTTGTAGATGGTTTTGAAAATGATAAAGATTTAAGCATTCCTTATGATGATAGTTACTAATGAAAAAAGAAAATAAAAAAATTGAAATGGAAGTTGAATTTAAAATAAAGTTGAATAAAGATAAAGACATTAAAGAATTATGTGCAATCTGTGATAAAAAAGATTTTAAAAATCGTAAAGACAACCACCACATTATACCAAGAAAAAAAGATGGACTTGGTAGAGGAAGAGTTTGGTTATGTACCGAATGTCATACAATGCTTCACATAGCTGAATCAAAAGGATTGTGTGAATTACCTTCAGAAACAGATAGAAAATATTATATTGAGAATTCAAGAACTTATGGATTAATGAAGAAAGCTGAAAGACTAAAACAAAAGGAGGAAAGTAATTAGAAAATAAAATGGCAAATTGTGGAATAAAAAAATATGATGATTTACCTTCAAGGGTAGGATTAATAGATGTAGATGCTTTAAGATATGAATTATATACTAATCTTAAGAAAGAAGTTGAGAATGCTAAACAAAAAAAATTGATTTTAGATAAATTAAATAAAGCCCTAAACAAGGTGCAGGATTGATAATGAAATTTAAATGCCCAAAATGTGATAAGATATTTCCTTATGAATTGGAATGTTGCGAAACTGAAAATATAAATTGTCCTAAATGCAATAAAAAAATAATCATATCAAGTAAAAGAACTACTACAAAAGGAGCGTAAAAGATAAAATGGTATCAAAAGGGAATAAAGCAAAGCTTGTAACTTCTGAAATTTGTCAGAAGTGTGGGAAATGTTGTAAAGAATTTAATATGTCTTGCGATGCTAATTGTGCAATCAGATTAATGTGGATTGAGGACAAGAAGATAAAAGCATTTGATACTCCATTTAGATTTGGGGATGGTATTGAAGAAAAGGGGATTTGTTTTAAATTTCCTTGCTCTCAGTTAGAATTTAGAGATGGAAGATATTGGTGTAAAGTTTGGGATGAAGAAAGACCTGATTTCTGTAATACTTATCCAGACCATGTCTTCTACAACGTTGAAACGTGGAATACTCAAAAGATAGAAGAATTGTTAGAATTTGAATCAAGGAATTGCCCCGCTTTAAAAAACATTTCTGTTGAAGATATTGTCAAAATGCTAAAAGAATATCGGGGAGAAACCGAACCTGAAGAGGTGCAGGAAAAAAGATGATAATAGAAAATCAAGAAGAACAAATTAATTACCTAGTAAAAATGAAGGGTAAAAACCAATGTTCAGAGTTAAAAAGAAAGAAAGAATTTGTTAGGGAATTTAATAAAGAATCTAAAAACAAAATTCAAAATGGTTTGCAGAAATAGAACCAAGTAAATATAATCACTTATATATTTCCAAATATATCGGCTGGTTCATTTTTAAAGAAAAAATAAGATTATTTGTTGGAAATTATAATTATCATTTTTCTTTTGTTGATAATGATTATACTTTCACAGATTATGGAATTGAAAGGAACAGAATAATATTCAAACATCTTCCAGAAATAATTCCAATCTTAAAGAATATTCCTCAAGTTTTTTTTATTCTCCCTTTTAATGAAATTGGTAATTATGAAATTAGAGTTAAAAAAATAGAAGAACAATTGGAGGAACTAAACACTCATCTTAAAAGTGCTTAGAAGACAAATGATAAATAAATTTAAATTGGGGGGTAAAAATGAACAAAGAAGAATTAGAAGGTGGTTATAGAAAATTCAGAAAGCAATCAGCAGATACAAAAGAGGTGTTTAGAAAATATGATAGAAATTTTAAGTTTAGGCAAATTGCACTTTGGACGATGATGGCGATAAGTGGAATAACTATAATAGTGGGAATTTTAGTTGCTAGTATAAAAGGAGCGTAAAAGATAAAATGACTTGTTATAATTGTGATAAATGTGGAAGGTACGGACACATAAGTAAATTAGGAGAATTTATAATAAATTTTAAAATAGGAAATTGCAAAATAAGAAAAAGTATTTGGTTGTGTAAATGGTGTATGACAAAATCTGGGATAAAATACAAAGTAGTTGATGATTTTGTGGAAGTAGAAAAAATACCGAACTTCAAATAGTTTAATAAAGATAAAGATGGAATGTGAAGATTGTGGAGAAAATTTTGTGTTTTGTGGATTTGATGAAGATAAAAAATTATTATGTGATAATTGTAGAGAAAAATTAAATAAAAAGATAAAAATTAAAGAAGATAAAAGATGAAATGTAATCATTGTGGGGGAGAAATGGAATGGAAAGAGAATGAAGATATTTTAATTCCAGTTGGAGATGATGAAGATAAAATGAATTATCAAAAAATATTGGATGAATTTATTGAAATTGAAAAAAAGAGAGTTAGAGTGGGTAGTGGAGACGATGGAGCTTGGGAAGAACAAATTGTAGATTATATCAATAAACAACGAAAATTTTGGATTGATTTTATGAAGTTTATGGAGGAAAAACTGTACTTAAAAGTACAGAAAAAATAAAGATGAAAGATAAATTTATGAGAGGATGGGTAGCAAGAGGAGAGGAAGCAGAAGGAGAAGAAAGATGTAGCAATTGTGTTCATACAGATAATGATTTAGGTTTTGTTTCATTAAGATGCGATTTATTGCCTTCTGAAGATGATTTGAATAAAGTTAGGTCTTTTAATCCTTGTAGATTTAATCCAAGTAAATTTGAGAAACAAAAGGAGGAAAATAGTTAGAAGATAAAATGATTATAAATTTACAGCCAAAAAATAAAGTAGAAGCAACAAATAAAATGGGATTGAACAAACAAAAAGGAAAAGGGAACATGTATGGATTTATAGATAAAACAAGAAATTTTATAGGTGGTGAGTGTAAACATAAATGCCAATATTGTTTTATAAATTCAATTAAAAACAAATTTCCAAATATAAAAGAAAGATATTCAGGAGAAATTAGATTATTAGAAAGTGAATTAAAAAAGAATGAAGGAAAAGGCAAAACTATTTTTGTTCAAGATATGGGAGATTTATTTGCTGATAATATTCCAAAAGAATTTATAATTAAAGTATTAGAACATTTAAGAAAATATCCAAAGAATAATTATTTATTTCAAACAAAAAATCCTAAAAGATTTATAGAATTTAAAGAACATTTTCCAGTTAATTCTTTATTTGGAACTACAATTGAAACTAACAGACAAGAGGAATTAAACAAAATAAGTGAAGCACCTCCTGTTAAAGAGAGGGTTGAAGCCATGAATAAATTACAGGAAAATGGAAAAATCAAAGAAATGAAAATTTTTTTGACACTGGAACCTCTAATTGATTTTGATTTAATTGAGTTAGTTCATATGATTAAAAATGTTGAACCAGAATTTGTAAACATAGGAGCAGATTCAAAAGGAAAGAATCTTCCAGAACCTTCTTGGGAGAAAGTTCAACAACTAATTAAAGAACTTGAGAAATTTACAAAAGTAAATTTAAAGGAGAATTTAGAACGACTAAAGATTACTCCTAAAAGTGTGAGGTAGATAAAATGTTTGAAGCAATAGGAACAGGCAAAAATACTTGTTATGGGAAGAATGGTCAAAAGATAAAAATAGCAGATAACCATTTATTAACTGCTTTAAAAGAAGGATGGATTACTCCTAATTTCAAATATCTTGGTGATTCCAAATGGCATAGAAGAGAAGGCATAAAAGAAAAGAAAGTTGCTATTATGCCTGAAAAGAAAGTCTACATTATAAAACAACTTGAGCTTCAAACAAAAGCTTTAGAGAGAATTGAAAAAGAATTAAAGTTTATTAAACAAAAAAGGCAAGAAATGAAAATACTACTAATGGAAGTTTGCAATAGATAAAAATGAGTCAAGAATATTGTTGGGAATGTGAGGAGAGTTATGCAAGGGATGAAGTTTTAGATATTCCTATTTTTCGTAAAGGGTATACTGTTAAATGGTGTTTGAATTGCGTGATGAAACAATTAGAATGGACAGATTATAGATTAGTTCCTAAATTTGAAAAGTATAAGAAATTTAAAATTAAAAGTATTGAAGACGACGGAAAGGAATGGCGAAAAATAATGGATGAATTGACATTATGCTTTGAATCTCAAATTAGAAAGTTGAAAGAAATTGATTATTCTTGGGGGGAAATACAGGCATTGGCATCTGAAATCCAATATGAAGAAACCGGACCTGAAGAGGTGCAGGAAGGATAAAGATGGGTAAGAAGAAAGGAATAATAAAACAATTTTTAGATTATAGACAGGCTAAAAATTTGATGGAAAAGATTTGTAAAGTTAAGGACACTTTTTGGAAAGTGAAAATAATTGAAGAAAAAGAATTCGGAAGAATAAGAAGAAAACTCATTATAGAAATAGCTAAGACTTGGTGGAATTCTGAGAAATTTGCTAATTTAATTGATTTAATCTTTAAAGAGACAGTAAAGTATAATCTTTGGGTTCATAGCAGTTATGATGGTTATAATGGAGAGATTCATTTAGAAATAGATATAAAATGAAATTAATCTGCGCAAACTGTGGAGGAAAAAGATTTGATTTTAGAGTATCATCTAAAAAAATGGGCGGTTGGGATGAGAATGGAGAAAGGAAATGTTCAAGTGAAACATATTATTGTAAAAAATGTGATTGTCCTATTGAGATAGAATATCATGATAAGATGATAAAATCAAAAAAGGAACAAAATCGAAGGAGGAAACTTCGCAATAAATAAAATGGGAAAAATATTAAGGAAATTTAAAGAAGCAAGGTTAGAAACTTGTGGACAGAAAAAAACAAAGCATTTGAAAAGTCATAAGAATGGATGTTATTTAAGATTAACAAATAAAGAGATTGCTCATTCTGATGATAGTTTACATATTGTTGTAGATTTTGATAAAAATAATGAAATTGTGGGAATAGAGTTTGTTGATGGTTTACCAGACAGAAAAAGAACTACAAAGGGAGGTAAAAAATAAAAATGAAAATAAGTAAAATAATATTTTGGATAATGATAGGAATGGTAATTTTGATTGTAATTGTAAATATAATTTTAAGTATAATGACTAATGTCATGTGTGAAAAAGCATGTATAGAAAGAGGGGCAATTCATTACAAACGAACTCCTGACGGAAAATGGTTCAGTCTCAATGATGAATGTATGTGTTTTTATAAAAATAAAATTGAGTCTCTTATCCTGTTTAAAAAATGAAAAAGAAATTGAAAGGAGGAAATAAAAAATGGATTTGCTTGGATTTATGTTGTTCCAACAAACGAATTTATTGACAATATTAATACTTTTAATTGTAGTCAATGAATTATTGGAGGATTAAAAAATGGAAAAAATTAATGTGTTGGGTGCCATTGGAAACACACCCCTTATTAAAATAAAGAATGTTTACGCTAAATTAGAAAGTGTTAATCCTAGCGGAAGCATAAAAGATAGAGTTGCCTTAGAAATAATTGAATCTGCTGAAAGAGAAGGGAAACTAAAAAAAGGCTATACAATAGTTGAAGCAAGTAGTGGAAATACTGGAATTTCACTATCAATGATTGCGGCAGCTAAGGGTTATAAAATACTTATTGTTATGCCAGAAAATATGAGTGAAGAAAGAAAACAAATGATGAAAGCATTTGGAGCTAAATTAATTTTAACTTCAAAAAGTGGCTCTCTTAAAGAAGCTATTAAAAAAGCAGAAAAGATTGCCAAAAGACCTAAGACATTTATAGCAAGACAGTTTAGTAATCTAAATAATATAAAGGCGCAGGAAAAAACTGGTGAAGAAATTTTAAAAGAAATTGGGGCAGTAGATGTTATTGTTGCTGGTGTTGGAACAGGTGGAACACTAATGGGTATTTCAGAAGTTTTAAAAAAAGTTAATCCAAAACTAAAAGTAATTGCTGTTGAACCTGAAGAAGCAGCTGTTATGTTTGGGGGAAGTAATGTTAGAATTAGGGAGCATAAAATTCAGGGAATTGGCGATGGTTTTATACCTCAATTAATAGATATGGCTAAGGTTGATGGTGTTTATACTGTTAAAAGTGAAGATGCTATCAGAACAGCAAAAGAACTCTCAAAAAAATATGGGTTATTGGTAGGAATAAGTTCTGGTGCAAATATGTTTATTGCATTAAAGTTATCCAAAAAATATAAAAAAATTGTTACTGTTTTACCTGATAGAGGAGAACGATATTTGACTATGGATTTATTCAAATGAAAATGAAACAAATTAAATTGAGAAACATAAATAGTAGAAAATATTGTACCGAATGTAGGGAAATAGTGGAAATAAAAATGGAATATCTTGATGGATTTTGTTCAGAGTGTGGTAGGAAAATTTATACTACTGACACCCGTCAAAAAACAAAAAATGAGTAAAATATGAGAATTAAATCCTTCCTCAAAAAACCCTGTAAGAAATGTGGAATTTCATTTTTACCAAACAGCCATCAAAATACAATTTGTGAGAATTGTTTTAATAAGATTACCTTGTTAAATCACTTAAAAAAAATAAAAGAGTCCATAGATAGAGCAATTAATAGGGAAGTGAAATACAAAAAATTAAAAAATTGGTATAAAAATTTGGTTAAAAGCGCGGAGATATTTGATGTAATAATAGAAAATCTGGATTTGGAAATAAGGAAAAATAAATAAAATGAAAAAGATAGATTTTGTAATTAGAACCCTAAAAGAAATGCAATTAAATTATAATTTTCAATATCCAAAAGAAGTTCCAGATATGGCTTTAGTAATAAATAAAATTGAAGAAGAGATTCACAAAAAATAAAATGAAAAAAGAAATACTATTTTTGAGAAAAAGAAGGATTAAATTTTTAAAAGAAATTGGTCGTCAAGAAAATTTAGAGAAGCCTTTAACTAAATTATATTTTGGAATTTATGTAGGCAGTTGTGGCTTTAAAATAACAAAAGAATTTGAAGAAGCTGGTTTGATTACCACAATCAAGATAGGAAGAGAAAGACATGTAAAATTAACTAAAAAAGGCAAAGAAATCCTCAAAAATTTTAATAAAATTAATAAAATTTTAATATGGGATTAAAACCAAAAAGTTCTGCTAGACCAAAACTAAAAAGTTACACTAGAACTTGTAAAAAATGCTCGAATTTTTTTAACACTCCACACAGAACTGCAAGATATTGTGAAAAATGCAAAAAAATTAGGAGGGAAAAAAATGAATCTTGAAGGGTTGTTTATTCTGTGGGGAGCTTCTTGTTTTATAGTTGGAATTGTAATTGGATATATACTTTTTTCAGATATATTAAATAAAATTTTAAGAAAAGACGATGAAAAAGAAAACTAAGAAAAATGTTTTAAGAGTAGTATTAATAACGGTTTTTGTTTTTATTGGAGTGATAACTTTAGTCCTTTTCTTTTCCTATTTGTTTAATAGTTTCTTAAAACCACATTTTAAGATTTATGAAGAAGAATGTGTTGATAACTATGAAACCCTAACTGATACTATCACCTACACAATTATAAGGCACAAGGAAGAGGGATGGGGTGATTATTGGAAGGCATATAGAATTTTTGAAGATAAACATAAAGATACAAACTTTAGTTCCATCTGGCCAATAAGAGGAGATATTGTAAATGAAGAAAGAGTGTGTAAAAAAATCCCAATTTTAGGAACGAATGATTATGGAACGAATTGTGATTATTTTAATACAACTATTTCTTATTCTTTTAGCGGGGAATTTTATAATGGGAGTCAATCTTGCGAACTGGGGAAAGTTGATGAAATATTTTTAGGCAAATGTAAAGAAGGATTTGAACAAGCAGATGAACCATCTGGATTAAGTAAAGATATATTAATGTGTTATCAAGAGATTTGTGATTATATAGAAGAGATTAATTGGTCTTTTTGTTCTTCTGTTTATGATTTTATAGTAATACAAAGAATTTCAAAACAAGACTTAACAATAGAATGGCTTGATGAGAATTGTGAATGTAATGGTGAATGGATTTCAACAAGGAAAGGAACTTTTTGTTCAAAATACTCCTGTGGAGAATATATCGTAGAGGTTGAAAAATGAAAAATAAAAAAGATAAAGAAATTAATAAAATACCCTTTTACATATTACTTTCAATTTTAGCAGTTTTTGTAATTTTATTTATAATAAAATTTGTATTCCTTTCTAATCATGAACCACCTTTTACAATCTATAAAGAAGAGTGTAGGAATGAAACCCTTTTTAATTATGAAGGTTCTTTTTATGAAGTACATGAATTTGGGGAAATTATTTGGGAAGAATGGGAAAATAATTGGAATAGGTATTATAATTTGGGATGTGATGTTCTCTCAAAACATGGGGTGATTAATGCTTCTAAACCATGTGAATTACTTGTACAAGATATAGAAGATTATAATAAAATGGAAAAGGGTTTAGTTGATTATTTTTTTGATGGGATTATAGACAAATCTTTATTTAACACAAAAATAGAAGAAATCTGCGAATTCAAAGACGTTGAAGAGATTGATTTGGGAGAATATGAAGAATTTGTTTTTAGGGATGAAGGAACACTTACTTGTTTTAATAAATGCTATTTTAAAGGAGAAACCCCAGAAAATTATAGTGGTTTTGTTCAATCAAAAAGAAGGGAAGAATATGATATAATTAAATATGAAAAAAAGAAGATGGCGATTTCAAAACAAGGCTTAACAATAGATTGGCTTGATATAAATTGTGAATGTGAAAAGTGGAAAAAATTAAAGGAATCAAAATTAATTTGTTTTGATGAAGAGGGAACATATCCTTGTGGGGGTTGTGTAGAATATTCCTGTGGAGAAAATTACATCGTGGAGGTTGAAAAATGAAAACCAAACTTGAAGAACAGCTGAGAAAAGAAGAGAATCAAAGAATATATGATAAAATTAAATATCTTGATATAGAAAAGAGACAGCTTTACCTTGAGGCTTATAATGATGCTCTGGTTTATACAAACCAAGTTTTCTCAAATCTGTATTTTCAATACTGGTCTAATCGTGTTGAATTAGTATCAAAAATTGAAAAATGGATAAATAAAATGTTAATGGTAGCTCATAAAAATTTCAAATGCGAAGATTGTGGTAATGATAAATTTACAATAAAAGATGATTTTGAATGGGGTAAGAGAGAGATGACACTCCATTGTGCAAATAAAGATTGCGAAGCATCATATACTTTTAGCCCAGAAATAAAATTAAGTATGTCTTCTCATCCATCAAAAAGATGTTCTTGTAAAATGAATTTATTATCAAGAGATGATAATTATTGTAGTATGTGTGGAAAGAAAAATCCTCATTTTAAATCTTGGAGGAATAAAAATATAAAACCTTCGAAATAGATAAAATGAAAATTGGAATGTATAAAATACAAATCACTGGAAATAATAAAAATAAAGATGAAGGATTTTATTCAATAATGACTTCTGGAGAAAGTGCAAATTGTCTAGAGGATGAAATCTTTTTTGTTAATGATAGAGTTGTAATGAAATTAAAACAAGATAAAATTAAATTTAAAATAATAAAAGACAAAACACAATCAAAAAAGGAGGTAAAAGATAAAGATGGAAATAACAAGTAAACCAAAAAAATGATAATTATATTACCACAATGGACTACTGAATTGGAAGAGAAATTAGATAAAGTAATCAAAGATATAGCAATAAAAAACAATATAGATTTAGGAATGATTGAAGATAGTAAGGCAGTAGAATCTGGTAAAAATCTTATTTCCAATTCCTTAGTTAGAATTTATGAGAATTATGATATTGAAGGCAGAAAAAGATTAGAGGAATTTGAAAAAGATATGAAAAAAGAAAATAAAAAACGAACAAAAAAAGTAATTAAAGGGAAGGATAATGCTTCAATAATTAGGAGGAATAAAAGACAAAATGGATAAATTAGAACTTATAATTCAATTAAGTAAATTAACATTTGGATTGATTGGTTTTCTTCTCTTACTCTGGATTATTTATTTATTGAAAAAAATATTGGGGGAGATTAAAAAATAAGTAGTTAGAAGATAAAGATGGAAAAGAAAAAAATTAGGGCTATTGGATTTATTTTAATTTTAGTGGTAGCAATCGTATTAGCATTATCTATTATTATATCATACGAAAATGAGAAATATGAACATTTTGAAAAAACTTGTTTAGGAGTTAATGGGAAAGTTAAATGGTATGAAATGTCCTTTGCTACTTGTGAATTTACTGAAAGATTAAATGCCACTATTGAAGTTCATAAAAGATAAAATGATGACAATACAAGAATATAATTTAAGAATAACTAAAGACCAAGCAGATATAATTATGTTAGCTTTAGATTTATATACAAGGTTATCAGCAGGTCAGTTTCATGATTTAAAAGATATTTCTTTTGAAAAGGACAAATCTGGAATTAATAGACAACCTTCAGAAGAAACACTTAAAAAATTGCATAAAGAAATGTTTCCTAAATTGGAAATGTACAATGCTTCATATGGAATACATTCTCCACAATTACCAGATAAAATAAGGGAAGCTTATGATATTTACAAAGTAATGATGTATGAGTTCAATAAACATAAAGGAATAATGAATGTTTATGCTGACAAGGTTAGACAAGCTTCAAAGAAACCATTACCATCATTCAGTAAGATAAAGGGGCATAAAAAATAAAGATGAAAAAAGAAGATAAAATTGGATGGTGGGCAATAATAACCTGTTTTATTGGAGGTATGAGTTTTATAAGTTTTCTTTATTCAAGAACCATTGAAGCCATAGGATTTGCTTTAGCAACTTTACTTTCATTTTTAGTACTTAAAATAATTGAAGATAATAGATAAAAATGGGAAAAGAAAAAAACTTTTTAAAAAAATTGAAAGAAAACCAAAAACAGATGAAAAAGTTATTAAAACCAAAAATTGATTATGATAAGGAGTATGATATTTTTTATTTATGGTTTGGTGGAGATAGAAAAGTAGAATCAACTATTGAAGTAGATAATGATATGAGATTTGATGTAACTAAAGATGGTTTAATTGTTGCAGTAGAAATTGAAGGTTTATTAAACAAATTAAAAAAGTAAGTAGAAGATAAAGATGGAAAAAATATTAAGGAAATTTAAAGAAGCAAGGTTAGAAACTTGTGGACAGAAAAAAACAAAGCATTTGAAAAGTCATAAGAATGGATGTTATTTAAGATTAACAAATAAAGAGATTGCTCATTCTGATGATAGTTTGTGGATTGTTGTTGATTTTGATAAAAATAATGAGATAAGGGGGAATAGATTTTGTTGATGGTTTGCCAGACAAAAAAAGAACTACAAGGGAGAATAAGAGATAAATATGGAAAAAGAAAAAATAGTCAAAGAAGTTATGAAGGAAATTAAAAGGATATGGAGTGGTGAAACACAAGTTGGTTTTAGTGAATTAGCGATGCAAGATGCAATCAAACTCGCCATAGAAAAGAAAGATAAAGAAATAAAGAAATTAGAAGAAGAATGTGGAAAGTTAATGAATGACTTAAATAAAATTGAATCAAAAACCAGAAAATCTCAAACAAAAAGATTTCTTGAGATGATTGAAAAGTTAGATGAATGGATTAATCACAATAATACAATTCCTATGAAAGATTTACATAATATTGAATGCATATGTGGGCATTCCCTTTTAGAACATAGGGATTTTTCATTAGATAAAATGGAAGGTAATGAATGCAGCCACAAATTTTGTGATTGTCCAAGTTATGATAAAATTAAACTCCCGTCACAAATGAGATTAGCGACAACTGATGGTGGCTGGGTCAATGGGATTAAGTTACATAATAAATTAAAAGAGCTCCTTACATCATTCGGAATTCAGGAGGAGGAAGAATGAAATATTGGAGAAAAATGGAAAGATACATTTGCAAAAACAAGAAAGAGATTTGTTTGCGCAGTGATTTCCAAATGGATGAGGGAGATGCTCTGGAGATAATGGTCGGAAAAGAGTTTTCCCATTTGGATTTAGACCATGTAGAAAAAGTTCCAAAAGGAAAATATTACAAAGTGCATTTGCATATCACCATACAACCATATAAAATAAAACGAGAAAAGTCTTTTTTAGGATTAAAACATAGATATAAGAAAAAAAATGAGAATGGAAGAAGACCTTAGGAATGATGAGAACCAAAGAGTGTTTGAGAAAGTTAGAGAATTGCCTCTTGAAAGGAAATTAGATTATTTTGATGGATATTCTGATTGCCTTATCTATTTCGCCAAAATTCACAAGTTTTTATATCCTACTTTACTTTATGATTATATAAACATAAATAAAAATAGAGAATGAAAAAAGCAACATTTCCAAGAATGGGACATTACACAGAAGCATTTGAAACATTAACAAGAGAATTAGGTTATGAACCAATAACTCCTCCTAAAACCACACAGGAAACCATTAAATTGGGTGTGAAACACAGTTCTGATTTTGTCTGTTTCCCTTTTAAAACAACATTAGGAAATTTAATACAGGGATTAGATAAGGGTGCTGAGGTCATTATTGGTGTTGGAGTGAATCCTTCTAAGAGAGTTCTGGAAACTTGCAGGTTTAATTTTTATTCCCATATTCAAGAAAAAATACTAAAAAGATTAGGTTATAAATTCGATATGATATATATTATGAGTGGAGGAACTAACATATTACAATCTCTTAAAAGAACTAATCCTAATCTATCTTATTTTCAAGTTTTAAAAGCAATCAAAAAAACCTGGAGCAAGATAAAGGAAATTGAAGAAAGAGAATATTGTTTTGAAAAAAAAGATATTAATATAGGATTGGTGGGGGAAATCTACACACTACTTGAACAAAGCGTAAATTATGATATAATCAATAAACTGAAAAAATTGGGAGTTGGTGTCCATATGTCATTAACTCTTTCTTGGTTTCTGAAACATCAAATTCATTTGACAAAAGAGGACAAAGAAATAGTTAATGAAGTGAAAAAATATTTTCCAAAAAGAATTGGAGGTCATGGTTGGGAAAGTCTTTACAATACTATATATTATGCAAAAAACAATTTTGATGGCGTCATACATTTACTTCCGATGTCCTGCATGGCCGAAACATTGGTCGAGATGCCAATGAATATGATCGGTGAAGACTACAAAATTCCAATTTACAGGTTTCCAATTGATGATAACATATCAGAAGTTAATTTAGTTAATAGGCTTGAGGCATTTGTTGAAATGTTAAAAAGAAGGGGTATATGAAATGATTGATGTTGCATTGGGTTTTGACATTGGAAATGGAACAATTAAGATAGTTGTTTTATCAGAAAAAAAGAAAGTAATTGACTCTGTTTACTTAAAAAATGTGGGGATTATAAATACCTTACAAAAGGGATTAAAAATTATCTATAAAAGGAATAAAAATATTAATGTAATTTCTTGTGGTATGTCTGGCGCTGGTAGAAATTTTGCCAGTAAGATTGTTGGAGTAGATATTTTAAAAACAGAGATTTTAGCTTTTTCTATTGGTTGTTTACATTTTATACCTAATGCTAATACCTTGATGGACATGGGTCAAGAGGATGGGAAGATGTTGATTATTAGAGATAAAGTTTTAGTAGATTTCACTATGAATTCAATTTGTAGTGCAGGATGTGGTTCATACCTTGAGAATGTGGCTGTAAGATTTGGAATTAAAATAGAGGATTTTGCTGGTATGGCTTTAAAGTCTACACACCCTATTTCAATTAGTGGAAAATGTGCTGTGTTTGGTACCTCAAATTGTGTATCTAAATTAAACTCTGGTTCAAAAATAGAAGATATTTTAATGGGAGTCTCTGAAAGTTTGGTTCGGAATTTTATTTATACATTATCAAAAAATAAAGAATTAAAGCCACCATACATTTTTGGGGGTGGAATATCTTTAAATAAATCTGTTGTACAATCTTTAGAGAAAGAGTTAAATCATAAAGTAATTATCCTTAAATATTCAACTTTTTTGACAGCAATAGGGATGGCTATTCTGTCTTTAGAAGATAGACCTAAAAAAACAAAATTCAAGGGATTTCTTAATATGAATAATGAATTTACAACTAAAACATATTATGGAACAGGTTGCACCAATGAATGTGAGATTACACAACTTTTTAAAAATAAAGAACTTATTGGTTATATAGGAAATAGATGCGAAAAATGCATCAAGAAAAAATAACACCTTCCCACTGCCTAAAGGCAGGGGTATTCAATAAAGAAAATGGAAAACAAAAAGATAGAAGATTTAGAAAAAGAAAACGAAGCACAAATACAATTTTATAAAGGTAGAAATAAATGGGCTTTTGATGAAATCCAAAAGATTTTAGATAAAAAAGAAAAAGGAGATTTGTCTATTGATTTAGATATAAAATATAAAATATTCAATCAAGTTCATAAAGACAGTGTAAAAGCATTTAATTTTACTGAAGTTATAAAGAAACTTATTTTAAAACTAAAACAGGAGGTTCGCAATTCCTCCCAAGCCTAAAGGCGATTGGGTATCCTTGCCTAAGATTTTATGAAAAAAACATTGTTGAGTTAATCTTGGAAGATAATGTAGATACAGAATACTTCATTACACAAGTTTTGCCAAAGTTGAAAAAAGAGTATAAGATGAAAGAAGTTCATTGGCAGAATTGTGAATACTTTGAAAAATAGTTAAAAAACAAATGGAAATTAGAGAATATTGGACAAAAAGGTTTAAAAATGAACTTGGAGAATTAAATGAAGATGATAAAGAAGTTTTACTAAACACAATAGTGTTTCATGAGACAATTAAAAAGAGTGATAATTTATTTTAAAATGAAAAAGATAACCCTTGTTGAATTACCTGCAACTTCTTTTGGAAAATTAAATGCTCCAAAAGTAAAAGATGTTTATACAAAAGCTTTACTTCCAGCAAGAGCAAATCCCTTACTTCAAGCTATTCTCTTGCAAAAAGGATATGAGGATGTTGAAAGTATTGACCCAAACTTAAACAAAAAAAAGAAATTAACAGAGATGAATTTGGAAAGAATTGTAGCATCAGATTATCTACTTCTTTCAGCTATAACAAGAACCATTCCTCAAACAAAAGAATTGGCAGAGATTTACAAAAAAGCGAACCCAAATGGAAAAATTATTGTTGGCGGACCCCATACCACATTTACTCCTGAGGAAACTTTGGAATGGGCAGACATAGTAGTAAGGCATGAAGGAGATAAAACTCTTGTTGAGTTGTTAGAAAAATTAGAGAAAAAAGAATCTTTAGAAAATGTCAAGGGAATCAGTTATAAAGTAAATGGTGAAGTTATTAATAATGAATGTAGGGAACTTTTAAGCGAAGAAGAATTATCTGATTCGCCTGCTCCTGATTATTCTATATATCCTAAAAAAACAACTGGAATCATAAATACTTCTCGAGGATGCCCTTATGCATGTAACTTTTGTTGTGTAACTCAGCTTTATGGTAATAAATATAGAAGAAAATCAAATAAAAAAATATTAGAAGAGTTGAATTTAATTAGAACACATTCACATAGTGTTTTTTTTAGTGATGATAATTTCGCTGCAAATAAAAGTGCTACAAAAGAACTTTTAAGAGAAATAATAAAATCTGAGAAAAATAAAAAGAGTTATTCTTGTCAGTTAAGTGTTAATTCAGCCTTTACTTCTCCACAAACAAATGAAATTGACACAGAATTTATAGAATTATTAAACAAGGCTGGTTTTTTCAGTGTTTATTTAGGTATAGAATCAATCAATGAAAAAACACTTAAATCATATAATAAACCGTCAACTGCTGAAAGAAATAAAATTGCTGTAAAAGCTTTTAGAAATGCTAAATTGTGGACTCATGGAATGATGATTATTGGGGGGGATGAAGATACAAATGAATCTTTAGATGAAGAATTAAAATGGGCTAAGCAAAATCTTGATAGTGTTCAATTTTTTGCACCTGTTCCTCTTCCAAAAACTCGTTTTACTGAGGAAATGGACAAACAAGGAAGAATATTAACCAAAGATTATTTTTTATATGATGGAATCCATGTAATAGTTGAGCCGAAAAACTTTTCACCTTATGAACTTCAACTAAAATTAATGGATATGCATAAACAATTTTACACTGTAAAACAGGGTTCTTTTATAAATAAATCCTCCCACCCATGGTTTAAAAGGGCAATACATGCTTATGCAAAGAAGATTATATGGGATATTGAGCACGAACCTCAAACAAAAGCACATTTTGAAATGTTAAGGAGGTTGCAAAAAAGATGAAAATAACAAGCAAACCAAAATATATTTGTAAGCATGTTGGATATTTATTATTGATAATTGGATGCATAACTTTTCTTCTTCAAATTATTTTTAAATTAATTTTCCCATTACCATCAATTATTTTTGCATTATCCGTAGTCTTTCAATTTATAGGGTGGAATGAACCAGTTTTCTTTTTAACAGATCAATGGATAAAGAAAAAAGTTGAAAGGAGGTTAAAGGGAAGATAAAATTGAAAATGTTCGAAGATATAAAAGCAATTTTTAGAAATGATCCTGCAGCAAAAAATATTGAATTTTTACTTTATCCCAGTTTACACTCGATAATTGTTCATCGTTATATTTCACATCCCCTATATAGAATAAAAATTCCTTTTATTCCTCGTTTAATATCTCAAATAATGCGTTTTTTGACAGGAATAGAAATTCATCCAGGAGCAAAAATTGGAAAAGGTTTTTTTATTAATCATAGTATGGGGACAGTTATAGGAGAAACTACAGAAATAGGAAAAAATTGTACTTTGTTTCATAATGTTACTTTAGGTGGGACAGGTAAGCATGAAGGAAAAAGGCACCCAACTATAGGAGATAATGTATTGATAGGAACGGGAGCAATACTTTTAGGACCAATTAAAGTTGGGAATAATGTTAAGATAGGAGCAGACACTTTTATAATAAACAAAAATGTTCCAGATAATTGTACTATTGTTGGCACTCCTGGAAGAATTGTTAAGCTTAATGGTAAAAAAGTAAATATTCAAATAAATAAAGGAGGTTAAAAAATGATACTAACAGAAGAATCTAATAAAATTGTAATTGAGTTTGAGTCAGGAGATACTATGCAGATTAGAAAATTAGTGAATGCTCAAATAGATTCCCTTGTCAATCTTGTTGGAATTTTAAAGGGAAAAAATATTTAAATTAAATAATAGGAGGTAAAAAAAATGGAAAAAGATATTGGAAAAATAAGTAAAGGAGAATATCAAGGAGCAGTCACAGATATCATTTTAAGAATTGATGATTTCGCAGATAAACGTGGACTTACAATACGAGAATTTGTTACAGGTGATAGATACACTGGTTTTACAAAATCAGGTGTAAGAATTTTAGCAGCAGATTTCCCAAGATTTAAGGAAATGATTAATTCTATAACAGAAGAAGACATGAAAGAAGAAGTTAAAAAAGACGTTCCTAAAGAAGACTTAGCAGAAGAAGAATCTGAAGAACTTCAAGATTACTAATTCTTCTGTGAAAACAAAGAATTTAAATACTTCAATTTACTTTAGTTTATTATTGTTACTTAAAAAAATATAAATAATAGGAGGTTAAAATGACTTATAAAAGAATTTGTAATAGATGTGGAAAAGACATTGGAGAAGGTGTTCAAACAGATGATAATGAATTGCATTTCACTAAAAAAAGGAATACTGCTTTTGGTTATGATGATTGTATACACCTTTGTAATGATTGCTTAAAAGAATTTGATCTATTTATGAATAAAAAATTTATGTGAGAACTGCTTAAAAGAATTTGATCTATTTATGAATAAAAAAATAACTTTTCAAGGAAATTTGGAGGAATAATTGTAAGGAGGTATAAAAATGAAAGAAGAAAAACTTAGTGGTTTATCAATTGCAGGATTCGTGTTAAGTTTTTTTGGATGGCTTGGAATCCCAGCAGTATTAGCAATTGTTTTTTGTGGAGTAGGATTATATCAAATAAATAATAATGAAAAGACAGGCAAAGGATTTGCTATAGCAGGACTAGTGATTGGAATTATTGGTCTATTATTGTGGATTTTATTGATTTTAAGTTCCCTTGCATCAATTACATATTTTATAGATTAATCAATTAAATAATACAGGAGGTTAAAAATAATGGAAAACGAAAATTATATCGGAGAAGAAGATGAGTTCCATGGAAAAGACCCTGCTGAAGAAGAAGTTCGGAAAAAGGAAAAAATGGCAGAAGAAGGCAAGTGTTTTAATAAAGAGAGAATTAAGGATCTAAAAGATGCTTGGATTCAATACAGTTTAGAATGGGATTCTTCTAAAGAAGCAATTCCTAAAGAATTGTATCAGATTATTGAAGAACTTATTTTTAGATTGGAGGAATAATTGAAAGGAGGTTAAAATGGAAGAAACAGAGGAATTAGGAGAAGCACCAAAAGAACAAATTCGCGTGTGGGGACTTGGAGTTATGTTAAAAAAAATAGACAAACTCATTGAGAAACTTGATAAAATGGATAAAAAACTTTACTTTATGGAAAAAAGGCAACAAGAGTGGTATGAAAAAGAGCATCCAGAAGCAAAGAAAAATTATTAGAAAGTTTTAAATAATATATAATATTAAGTATTTTATAGGTATGTCATAACAGTAGGTTCTGTTGGGAATAAAAAATGGAAATAAAAAAGAAAGAACTAGGACAGGATATAATTGCTCATTTTGATTTAAAAAATTACAGATTATTTCTTGATGACGTTAAAAAATTAGCACAAAAATATGAGAGTACTTCAAATTATAAAAAGTTAAATTATTCTGTTTTATTTAATTGTCGGAAAAGACCACTTGAATTTGTTAAAGGTTGGACTTCAAGGGTAGTGACAGAGAAAGAAGGTATTATGGAAGTCGTGTACGCTGACTACGACAATATTTTATATGAACTTGTTAAAACAGAATTATTGTTTTTACAGAAAAAATATAACCTTTCTCCATTTTATGTTTTAAAGAGTTTTGAAACAAAAGATAACCAAGGGAAACCATATGGAAATTATATGGCAATTTCAATTACAAAGAAAGCTTTTGGAGAAGTTTTTCAAATATTAAGTAAAACTCACGTTGATAGCAGTTATAAAGTTGTACCTACATCCTATGCATACAAAACCTGGGTTTTGAGATTAGGGAAAAAATTCAAGAAAAAATCTCCTGAGTTTAAAGAAATTGTTGGAGATTTAAAAAAGAAATATAATATGAGTTGCTCACAGGCACATCTGGAAATCTTAGAACAAATTTATCCTCAAATTAAAAATAAAATTAAATATACAAATCTTGATGGAAACCACAAAGTCTTTCTTTCAAATTATTTGACAGCATCAAAATAAAATGGGAAGCTTGGAAGACTTATTTGAACGGGAAGAAATTGCTTTTCATAGTTATGGAGATATTCAAGATGTTCTTTCTCATAGGGGGAAACATCGTTTAACGGGCCCTCAAAGAAATGTGACCATTCAATTAGCAGAACCTTTTGAAATAGAAGAAAAAGTATTAAAAGAGGTTGATTTAGATAACTTAGATGAACTAAGAATCCAGGCATCAAGATTAGCAGTTGGAGAAAGTAAAACTACTAGTGTTGTTGAGAGTAGAATAGAAGCATTAACAAGAGAAGAGGTTGCACGACAGGAAGCAATTAGAACAGAACAAATAGCGAAAGAACAGTTAATTAGCGAATGGAAGGAGGCAGAAACCTTAGAAGAAGAACAAGAAACAAGAAGATTATTAAAAGAAACTCTGCCCTACAGCCTTCGTACAGCAAAAGGTTGGAGGACAAAAGAGGGCCTTGCCGCATTTAGAATGGTAATGGGATAAAATGAGTAAAGATAAAGAACGAAGACCAAGCAAGAAAAATAGTATGAAAAAAAATAAAAAATTCCCTTATAAGAAAGTAAGAAAACCAAAGCATTTAAATACTTAAGGGTGTTAATCATATCATGATAATTCAATTAGATATACCAAACAATTTGAATAAGAAGTTGAAGTTTTATAAATTGGAGAAAGACTATACAAATTTATCAGAAGCATTGATAAATGTTTTAGAAAGATTCTTCAAAGTTAAAGCAGATGATAGGCAAAAATAAAAAAGAAATAATACAACGGACATTTATGGTCGCCATCATATTGTCTAATCACAACAGGTCAAGTTACATTAGACCAATTAAAAAAATATGTTGAAAATCAAGGAAGATGAAAGCATATAAATTTAGAATTTATCCAAATAAAGAGCAAACAGAAAAATTAGAGTTTGCTTTAGATACTTGCAGACAAGCATATAATATGATGCTTGGAGAATTGAATGAGCAAGTGGTAATAGATAAAGCACAAATTCAGGCAATGCTTCCTGATATGAAAATATGTGAGCCAAAATTTAGAGGAGTTTATTCTAAAACTTTACAATACGAATGTTATAGATTATTTTCAAACTTATCAGCATTAAGGGTTTTGAAACAAAATAAAAAGAAGGTTGGAAGATTGAGGTTCAAAGGCAAAGGATGGTTCAAAACAATAAATTATAATCAATCAGGTTTTAAGTTAGATAAAGAAAATAAAAGATTAAGTTTATCTAAAATTGGAAATATAAAAATAAAACTCCATAGAGAAGTTGAAGGAAACATAAAACAAATTACTATAAAAAATTCTATTGATAAATGGTATGTTACAATTATTACTGATGCTGTAATAAAAACAAAATGTGGAGATAAAGTGATAGGGATTGATATGTCTCCATCTAAATTTGGGGTAAGGAGTGATGGTGTCAAAATAAGTATGCTAAAAGAAATCGATGTTACATTAATGAAATTAAAAAAATCACATAGAAACTTATCAAGAAAAAAGAAAGGGAGTAAGAATAGGTTAAAAACAAGAAAACAATTACAAAAAAATTATTGGAGATTAAATAATCAAAAAGTTAATTTCTATCATCAGACTTCATATAAATTAGTTAAGGAATGTAAATTAATTGGAATAGAGGATTTAAGTATTAAAGGCATGATGATGGGATATTATAATGCTAAAAATTTTCAGAAATCAGGATGGTCTACATTCATAAATAAATATCTGATATACAAGGCTGAAAGTGCTGGATGTCAGGTGTGGCGGTGTGATAGATTTGAACCAACAAGTAAGAAGTGTTCTTGTTGTGGTTGGATAAATAAAGAACTTAAACTATCTGATAGAACATTTAATTGTTCTAAATGTGGTTTAATCATTGATAGGGACTTAAACGCCGCTATCAATATTAAAAAAACTTGTAGGCAAGGAACTTGCCTTTGTGGAGTGGACTCCTCTACTGTTGAGAAACAGCAAGAGTCTGTGTTGAAGCAAGAAGCCACTTCGTTTACGGAGTGGTAGTTCACTTCTAGTGAAACTGGAGAATCTGCTGCATATATTACTTCTAATGGAAAATACCTTGTAAGTGGATTGCTCCCCCTTTCAATGATGGAGGATTTAGAGCCAAACAATAATACTCAACCTATATCTAATTAAATTCTTTATTTTTCCTCTTCTTAGCCTTCCTTATCGCTATTTGTTTCTTTATCTTCTTATTAGACTCCTCTATTTCCTCTGGAGACATACAGGAACAACCTCTCCCATTCTTAAATAAATGAGTCATATTACCATTATGCCTCCAACCATCTCTGTAATCTGCCCAGTCATCCCAGTAATAATCTACAAAAATTCCTTCTTCATCAAGAATTCTCTGTGGTCCAAATATTTTAGTATATCTTCTGCCTGAATGTCTTCTAATTTTTTTATTTGGTTTTATATATTTGCTTCTTTCAAAAATCCCTCGATTATTAGAAAGCTCTGCCTTATTCAAGGAATCTAAAATTTTTCTCTTTATCTTTTCTCTTTTACTTTTAGTCATTTATTCAACGTCTAATTTAAGTTAGCCCGTTGAGATTGTGTTCTTTTCCATTTTTCATTAATCATTTAAAAACCCTAGGAGATTCTTCAGATCAAAGCAGATAAGACTTCGGAAATGTATGACATTTCTTACTCCCCTCTTACTCTTTTAAATAGTATAACCTGAAGCCTCTCCCGGGTAAAAAGAGGTGATAATATTAGAGCATCTCTTGCTTAATAAACTTTTCTATATTTTTGTAATTATTCAAAAGTGATTAATCTTTTTTCTTATCAAAATGTTTCTCGAAAACTGCCCCTACTTTCAGTTTCAAGTCATTAATGTCTTTCCGCATTTCCTTGATTTGCTCTTGTGTATCTCTATGAAATGCCCTCAGTATCCTAATATCTTCATTTTGTGGGTTCATTTTCAAGTTTTATGTTTCCTTTTTTTAACAACCCTTTTCATTTATATTTATCAGGTATATGCTGAAAAGGGTATTCCTCTCCAAGAGGATCTGTAACTAATCTCTGATTTAATATACTCCAATCTCTATCTCTTTCTAATTGTGCTTTGTGTCCAATAGCAAAAGGATATTCTTCTGCTTCTAACTTTTTAATAATTTCTCCCTCTACATCACTCACATCTTTAGCATTCCTCATAAATTCTTCTAGTGAAATAACCATCTTATCTTAAATCTATATTTATTTTCTTTTTTCATGTTAAATTCATAATATATTCTTTCAACCTTGGATGGAATGAAGTTGTAAAATATTTTTCTAATTCTTCAGCACTTACCCATTTTAATTCCTTAAAACTTCCTTCAGGTTTTGCTTCTCCACTAATTGCCTCACATAAATAATAGACTGACAAAAATTCTTTTTTTTCAGGATATGTTTTTGCAAAGATTGCTCCTAAATTTTCAATATTTAATCCTGTTTTTTCTTTTATCTCTTTTTTTAATGCATCTTCTAATTCTTCGTCATAGTTTGGAGTTCCTCCTGGAAAACACCAACTTAATTCTGAAATGGATGGGTCTTCTTCTCTTTTTCCAATTAAAATTTTTCTTGTTTTAGTGTCGAAGACGATACCTAATACATTAACTAGGAAAACCCCCTTTTCAAAGTTTTTTAATTCCATTTTATTTTTCTTTTAAGTCAATTAGCCCCCTAACTATTCCAAATATTCCTGTGCAAGCCATAAAAATAAATTCAAGGATTACCATTTTTCTCCTTATAATTAAAAGGTTTTCCTCTTTATAAAACTTTTTCTTCTTTACACCCACCTACAATATTTAAATAAAATTACTATTTCACATACCCATACTCTACATCTGTTTCCAGTACATCCACCTTCACATTCTTCTTTCTTTTCTTCTCTTACTCCACAACCATCATACCAGTAAACATCATCATCATAACAACTATAACTTGTATGAGAAGTACAGCATACTCCATTTGAACAGCCTACAGCACCACATTCTACCTGTTTAATCTTTGATGTAGATTCTGTACAACTTGAACCAGAACATCCTCTTGTTATATAATCTCTGTAAACATCATTAAGATAACAATAATTACTTCCTGTATATGCACTTGAACCACACTCTGTTTTCTTGTCTTCTCTTACTCCACAACTATCATACCAATAAACATCACTGTTATAACAACTATAATAATCATGAAATATACAATCTTCAATACTAGGAACTGGTGAAACTATACTTGCTATAAGTACCCCTGTAGGGTCTGCATCAATGGCAAGAGTTATTGAGTCACTTGTTGAAAAGGTTAATCCTGTATATTCATTTGTTCCAGATACTTCAACAGTAAAAGTTTGTGTAGTTCCTTCCCAAATTCCTACTGATATTGGTGTTGTTGTTACCCAACTTTTAATAGGGTCTCCTGGTGATAACTTAGAAACTGGAGTTTTATCTAAATTAGTCCAAAATGCTGATGGTGAAGCTGATGATGGTGCAACATTTGTAAATGCTACTTCTGAATCTGATGGATTCTCAACACTAACACCTAAATCCATTTTATCTACATTTCCTAAAACACATTTTTCTTTCCAACACATAATGTTTGGATTTGTGTCATGCCCAGAACATTGATCTGTTGTTGTACAATCTGGTGCTGGTGGATGTCTTACTATAGAAAAAATCCCTAATGGATCCTCAGATATTGTTAAAAACCATTCAGGAATATCTATTTCATTTCCATCTTTATCATAAATTTTCAAATGAAGACCTTTACTAATTTCTTCTGGCTCCTTTACTTTTTCTGGAAATGTGAAAAGGATTACTAAAAATATTACTACTATTATTGCAATCACAATAAAGATTATATTGTCTTTTTCCTTTATTCTTGTAGGAATCTCTTCTTTTTCTCCTTCTGTTTGTTTTTTCTTCTTTTTCTTTTTATAAATAAATATAAATAAAATTGGTAAAAAGAATAAAATTAACATAAATCCCCAAAATTCTGGATCATCATATTCTATTTTATCTAATCCAAGAATACTAAATAAAGGAAAAATAAATTTTTCTTCTTCTGGCTCTTCAACTTCTTCCTCATCTTCTATATCAACTTCAACTCCTCCGCCACCTATTCCACTCCAAACTTCTGGTGGAACTTCTCTGGACAACCAAGTTAGGTTTATATCGGCCGGACCACACATTATAACCAGTTGTTCGTCCCCTCCGCACGAAATCGGCAATCCATAATCTAGAGCAGAGACTAAAGGTAGAATTAAAAGAATTCCTATAATAAAAAATAATATCTTTTTCATTTTCCATTTCTTTCTAATCAAAACATCCACCTTGTTTACAGGTAACTATACATCTATCACTTGAATTTATGCCTTCAATATGAACATCAGTCCAATTAAATATGCTAACATTAGTAGTGAAAGTTCCCACTCCAATAATTGAAATATTATATCCTCCAGCATCTAAGTTACTTAATTGGGTACAATTATCTGAACAATTAAATAAATGATTGGCTGTTAAAGGTGAAGATGGATTACAGGTATCTACTACACAAGGTTCATCTAATCCTAATGTAAAGTTTATTGAATTATAAATTGGAGGAGTATAGCTTGAACATAATGTAAAGTTTATTGAATTATAAATTGGAGGAGTGTAAGGTGTTGCAAAACCTAATGTCACAACTATTCCAAGCACAATAATCACTAAAAGATATTTTTTACCTAACATGTTCCTAAAATGTATGGTTTTAATTGTCCTATTAAAGTATTATTGAAATAAGCTGAAGCCATATAAGTATTTGTTGAACTTGTAATATTTACTGCCCAATACCCACTTGCATTTGTTGTGTCTTCATAATATTCTGTAACATCAAATTGATTAAAAACAGTTACATTAGCCCCTTCAAGAGCATTATTATTTTCATCAAAAACATAACCTGCGAATGTGCAAGTCGGAATATCAAAAGAATAAGCAAATCCATCTCCATCATTCCATAATTCAGTAACTTCTTCTGAAGTTAATTCTCTACTCCATGCAGCCCATTCATCCACTATTCCTCTAATGCCAGGCCATGCTCCAATCCTGGCAGGATAAGGTCCATTATTAATTGTAGAAGATAATGTGTTTTCTATAACATTATTTGTTGTGAGAGTATCATTTACATAAATATTAAGTCCACTTACATCAGAAGAACCATCATAAGTAACGACAATGTGATACCATGTTAAAGTATTTAATGTTACAGCATTTCGAACATGTATAAAATCACCACCCACTGCAGTCCGCATAACATAATGGATATAGTTATTATCTATGCTTGCACTGATGAAAGTTCCTTGATATGGGTTTCCTGTATTAATCTTACTATAAATAACATTATAATCCTGACCTTGTGTAGCATCTCCTCTAAACCATAATGATATAGAAAAGGGAGTATTATAATCAAAGGAAAAAGCAGTTGTTCCAAAATCTACATAATCACTCAGAGTAATAAAATTAAAAGCAGTATTAATTTTCCCACCAGCACTATAATCAACACCTACAACAGTTCCTGTGTTACTCCCATGGCTGTCTTCAGCATTTCCACTGCTTTCATCGAGTTTATAATAGGAAATAAGATTATCTGTTAAAGCATCTATCCATTGAAATGTGGTTGATTTTTCTTGTCCCGGATTAAAGTGTCCTGCATCAATCAAAAGAGCAACATAAGAACTTTCCTGACTTCCATCACTATATAATTTAACAGTATAATCTAAATTTGCATTCCAATCAACTCTTAAAAAATTCTCCTTGCCAGACAGACCAGTTTCTCTATCATACATTTTATAGAAAGGGATAGGTTCATAAACATCTGTTTGATTTATCAAACAATGAACACATAGTTCAACTCCACATTCTTCAAGACAAGTTTCATTCCAGTTTGTATTACATTCTTCAAGACAAGTTTCATTCCAGTTTGTATGTTTATATTTTTGGGTCATATTTTTGAAATTTAAATCATAAATTCCATCTAACTCATATTCTGAACCATTAATTATTATTTTATCTGTGGGTTCTGGGGGAACATTTACATCCTTAATTTTCCAAGCGAATCCTAAATCAACTGGTATGTCTATTCCAGTATTTTTTCCAGACATAGTTATAGATAAGTTTTCATCATTAAGTCCCAAATAATAATTTATTGCTAATCTAAAATCATAATTGTTTCCTTCTATATTAAGTACAACATTTTTCCAAAGAGTTGCATTTACATAAGTTTCGTCATCTGTTTCTATGCTTTTCTCAAAATTTGTAAGTTCATCTGCACACTTTATTTTAATCCATTCCTCTCCAGAATAATAACCAATACAAAATATATTTCTTGTCCAATA